>NZ_AZRK01000013.1 GCF_002895485.1 Petrotoga sp. 9PWA.NaAc.5.4 | reverse complement strand
CTACTACTGTATCGTATCCTTCATCTAAAAGATCTATGAATTTATCTACCTTTGCTTTTTTGACAACTTTGTTGAACTCTTGATCACTCAATTCATCTCCAAGCATGATATTTTCTTTCACACTCATGTTGAATAATGGATCATTTCCTCTTACCAGTTTTATATGTTCTCTCATCTCTTGCAGGTTATATTCTTTTAGGTTTTTATCTTCTAACAATATTTCTCCACTTGTTGGTTCATACAATCTAACAAGCAAATTCATCATGGTACTTTTACCTGAGCCGCTTGTTCCAACTATGGCTATCTTTTCATTTTGATCTATGAATAGGTTTATATCTTTTAAAACTAATTCATCTTTGTATGTGAAAGAAACATTATTGTATTTTATGTCATAATCTTTAGGAAAAGGCAAAATCCCGTCACTTTCTTCTTCTGGGAGATCAAGTATTTCAAAGAACCTTTGTGAAAGAGGTTCTGCCCTATGTATTTGGACTAAATTCTCATTTATTATGCTAATTGGTTCGTAAATCCATGGTACAAAAGAATAAAATGCAATTAAAGTGCCCAAGGACATATTTCCTCTTATCGCAAATAATCCTCCAATTCCTAAGACAATTACAGGTGTTATATAATTTATGAAATATGCGATATTTAAGATAGTTATTTGAAATATTCCCACTTTAGTTGCCTGTTCAGACCAATTAGTAGCATCATTAGAAATTGAATCCAAAAAATACTTTGCTTTCCCTAATATTCTTATAACAGACTGTCCATCTAATTTTTCTTTTATTGAAGAAGTTAATTTCCCAAATGATTTTCTTTCAGTTTTTGAGTAGTTTTGCAATTTTGATTGCGAACTTCTTATAATAATCCAATAAAAAGGCAGAGAAACAAAAACAATCAAAGATAATTGCCAATTTAGATAAATTAAGACTAAAGAAATGACAAATAACCATAAAAAATTAAAAATCATAGTAGGTAGTACTAACGCCATGATGTAAGCAATTTCGTCAATATCTGACAAAAGTCTACTCATTATATCCCCTGATTCAATCTTAGAATATTCCACAAACTTAGAGTTTTGAATTTTATCGTATAATTTTATCTGTTCATTTTTTATAGTTAGAAAGTTAACTTTTCGATGGTAAGTATTAAAAAAATAACTGAATAATCTTTCTAAAGCTACTACTCCAATCAAAAAAATTAAAAAGTAAGGTAAGATATTACCTTTTTGAAGTGATATTATTTCGTCAATTAAGTATTGAAGAAAAAAAGGTCTCAGCGAGCCAAATACGATAGTCACTGCACCTAAAAGAAATAAGATAATCATATATCTTTTATAATTTTTTACACCATATTTTATAAGCCTTTTCGCATATTTGTTCATACAATAACCTCCAATGATTCGTTTGATTAATAGTTAGATTCTAAAAATCTTCTTTGATTTTAATTAAAATAACAACAAATTTTTTCACCCTTTACATAATATGTAATGAGTAACACTTTTTCTTACAAACTCAAAAGACCGTTCACTATTTTTATTATATCCTTTTCCATATGATAAACAAGTGATTTTTTTATCGAACTCAAATATAGATTGGAATATATTTTCAGAGATTGCATCAAAAAAGCTTATGTAAACTTTAATTTCGATGTTTTTTATCGTGTTTTATACTCTGTTTTTGCTTTCCTTTTTTGATAATGGTTATGATACAATAGTTTAAAGATAAAAAAGTAACTGTATATTCACTCGTTAACATTGAAACAAAAGTAAATATTATGTTGTTTTTAAATGACAATTGTACAACAAAAACAGGTATTCATAAGGAGATAATTCAAATGCTTTTAAATTAATTACCAAGTTATCAACTTACGGACAGTTTGGAAAACCATTCATGAACTATCTTGAATCAATTTCTTTAAACGATAAAACAATAGAGTATATAGAAATATTGAAATTATATTGGGATATCAATTACGATGAAGCCATTGAAAGAATAGAAAAGAAACATTTCAAAACTACGAAAAGGTAGTTTGTATTACGAAAATAATCCTGTTGATAAGGGATTTATCCTTATGGCTAATGCAATAGAGAAAAAGAATGAAGAAGAATTTAAGGAAAATCCTTGTAAAAAGGTTCATGAAAGATTTAAATAAGATACACTTACAAGAGTTCATTGAAAACTATATAAATCTTGATTCAAAACAAAAAGATATAATAGAAAGGTACATAATGAACTATGGAAGGTATTATGAAATAAAAAACATACCAAAAGAATTAACGCCAAAGGTGCCAAAAGAAATCGATCAATTTGTGAAGGAATACACGTTAAAGAGGATTCCCTCAGCAATTTCGTTCTATGTTTTTGAAGGAAAAGAAAGAGAAGAACTTGTTGAAACGTTAAAGATGTTTGAGTGAGCAAAAAAGCAATTGGAAAGGAGACCAAAAATATAGGAAAAATAGAAATAAAAAAAATTTTAGACTTAATTCCTCTTTTTACATCTCAACTGATTCTCAATGTCTTCTTTATAAAATTTCCCCAAGAACAAATACCATAATATTCTAATTTATCCTTGTTCTTCAACTTTAGCCCTTTTTGATGCATAGGGAATTAGTAGGTAGAATAGAGAAAGGATAGCTATAATGATTCCATAAGAAATTATCAGTTGGTTGATAGATAAAAACAACAGCAAAAGGCTGACAAACATATATCCTATAGGTCTTAGTATGCTGTTAAACATGCTTCTAAAAGAAAAAACTCTACCTCTGTAGTATCGATCAGTCTCTCTTTGCAATATAACGCTTATAATAATATTGTCGTAACCAATCAAAAGTCCCTGAATAAATAATAAAACAGCAAGAATCCAGAAAGAGCTAATTACTCCGATCATTGAGAAAGTAATGCCCAATATTATCCCAAATATCGTCATCCATAAATATTTTCTCTTTACTTCTGTTATAAACGACATCAATATACCGCATACTAAACTTCCAACCGAAGACATTGCTTGGAGAATTCCATATCCTTCAGCCCCTATTTTTAATATTTCTTGAGTTATGACAGGAAGTAAAACAAAAATAGCTAAGCCAAAGAAGTCTGAAGCACCTTCTAACAATATAAGTCCTTTTATTTCTATCTTTTTCCATGCATATACGAATCCTTCTTTTATCCCTGTAAAAGTTTTAATCTCTGTGACGATTTTTCCTATCTCTTCTTTGTAGTTTATAAAAATTTCACAAATTGCAGAAGCTATAAACAGTAATCCATTAAAAATTACAGCACCTTGTAATCCTAAAAAAGCTACTAATATCCCACCTATTCCTAAACCAACTAACTGAGCAAGCATATTTGCAGAAGAGAAAAGGGAATTAGCTTTTGACAAATCTTCATCTTCAACTATCAAAGGAATCAAAGTTTGAAAAGAAGATCCCATAAAACTTCCAACGAATTGTTGAACAAAAATTGTTATTGAAAGTATCCAAATATCCAAAATATTCATTTTTAATAATACGGCAAAAAATAACAATACAAATCCATCTATTAGAGAAGAACTAACTAATATATTCTTTTTCTTCCTTTTATCAACAAACAATCCTACAAACGGAGCAGTAATAATTATAGGCAGTGCCTGAAAACTCAGCACTATACTAACAGCTGTGGCTCCACCAAGTTCACTTGCAGCTGTCCAAACAACAGATATGAAAAAAATTGATCCCCCAAGAGTACTAAGTAACGTTCCTAAAAATAATAAGAAGAAATTCTTATTTCTTAAAAGTAATTCCATGATTTGTTTTTCCCCTTTATTTTTTCAAAGTTATAAAAAATTATTTACAAATTATTATAACAAAAGTTAGAGAAAACATTTGCTTATAGATTACTTTATTATCTCTTCTTAAAATAATTCTTCCCAATAACAATACTCCTGCTAATAAAACAGCGGTAACTTTCTTCATTATTGTTCCTTTTTTGATTTTATAATTAACATTTTTGCTTACCAAACTTAAAAATCTTCTTTATTTTTATTATACACTTTTCTATATGATTTTCAAGTGATTTTTCTATTGAGCTCAAATATAGATTGAAACATATTTTTAGAGATTGACTCAAAAAAGCTTATGTAAACTTTAATTTCGATGTTTTTTATCGTGTTTTATTCATTGTTTTAGCTTTTTCTTTTTTTGATGATAGTTATGGTACAATATTTTAAAGAGAAAAAAGTGACTGAATATCGACTTGTTAACATTGGAATAAAAGTAAATATTATGTTATTTTTAAACAAAATATCTTTATTTTTTCCTTTAATTATGTTAAAATAGATATATAATAAAAATTTATAATTTTAATATGTTTAATATGGCGGAGAATAAGAGAAAGCCATATCCTAATCTGAGACTATTGAATCTTAGAGAAGGATATGGCTTTTTGTTTGCGAAAAAGTTAGGAGGCTGATTAGCAGTGATTGCTGTGATTGGTGGCGGCATAGTAGGCGCTTTGATTGCAAGAGAAATTAATAAGTATGTAGAAGATGTCTACCTTTTTGAAGCAAAAAATGGTATAGGAAGAGGAGTTACTAAAGGTAATTCTGGAATAATTCATGGCGGATACGACGATCCTCCCGGCAGTTTAAGGGGAGAATTGTGTTACAAAGGAAATGTGCTATACGATGAAATATCAAAAGAATTATCTGTTGAAATAAAAAGAATAGGATCTCATGTTGTCGCTTTGAGCGAAGAGGATTTGGAAACAATTGATGAATTAATCGATAAATCTGAAAAAAATGGGGTCAAAGATTATAAAATTTTAGAAAAAGATGAGATTTTAGAGATGGAACCATTATTAAATAAAAAAGCTATCAGATCATTTTATTGCCCTATTGCAGGTGTTGTAGAACCATGGGAAGTTGCAATGCAAGCCTCTAAATCTGTTGAAATAAATGGAGGCAAAGTTTTAAAAAATAAGAAACTTATTGAAGTAAAAAAACATAATGAAAAGTTTGAATTATTTTTTGAAGATGGAAGTAATTATTTAGCTGATTTGGTAATAAATGCTGGGGGCCTGTATGCGGATGAAGTAGCTAAGCTATTTGGAGATGAGGTTCCTTTTATATTTCCTGTAAAAGGAGAATATTTTCTTTTAGGTAAAGACGTAAAATATTGTAATTCCATAATATTTCCTACTCCTTCTAAATTAACTAAGGGCTGTTTAGTTATACCGACAATTGACGGTGGATACTTAGCTGGTCCAACTGCTCACGGAGTAAAATCAAAGGAAGATTTTGCAACTACGTCAGAAGGACTCTTGGAAGTTAAGGAAAAATCCTTACAATTAATTCCTTCTTTAGACTTTTCAAAAAACGTGGTTAAAACTTTTGCTGGATTAAGACCGGAAACACGAGATAAAGATTTTTATATAGATGTAGGTACAGGTAACGTAATACATGTTTCTGGAATAAGATCACCTGGTATAACTGCCGCACCAGCAATTGCTAAATATGTTGTAGAGTATTTAATACAAGAAAAACTACATATTAAGTTGGAAGAAAGAAAAGATTATATAACTAAAATTGAAAATGTACCTCATTTGGTAGAAACAAGTTTTGATTATTGGGAAAAAATTATTGATAAAGATCCACAAGCCGGAGAGATGATTTGTTTTTGCAATAAAGTTACTAAAAGAGAAATAAAGCAAGCTATAAAAGAAGGTGCGGAAACTTTAGACGATATAAAATTTGCTACAAAAGCTTCTTTTGGCGAATGTCAAGGAAGTTTCTGTA
The DNA here is from genome assembly GCF_002895485.1 of Petrotoga sp. 9PWA.NaAc.5.4. Lineage (NCBI taxonomy): Bacteria > Thermotogati > Thermotogota > Thermotogae > Petrotogales > Petrotogaceae > Petrotoga > Petrotoga sp. 9PWA.NaAc.5.4. The sequence goes on along the minus strand of NZ_AZRK01000013.1, from coordinate 68,116 downwards.
CATCAAAAATTTTAAAAATAATTGCTGAAGAAACCGGTAAAAAACCGCAAGAGATAAACCAAAATGAAAAGGGTTCTTGGATTATAGCTTCCGAGGTGAGGACTGTATGAAATATCAAACTGATGTGGTTGTAATTGGTGCAGGTGGAGCTGGTATGGCGGCAGCCATTTCAGCAGAAAAAACAGGTGCAGATGTTATATTAATAGAAAGGGAAGATGATGCTGGCGGTGTATTGAATCAGTGTATTCATAATGGTTTTGGTTTACAATATTATAGAAAAGACTTAACAGGGCCTGAGTTTAAAGAAACTCTTCAGGAAGAATTAGAAAAGACGAACGTAAGAATATTGAAAGGTACATTCGTATTAGAAGTTAAGAAAGATAAAAAAATAGTATTTGTAAATAATCAAGGAATACATGAAATATTGACAAAGTCTTTGGTAATGGCAACAGGAGCAAGAGAAAGACACTTCAATTCATTGGCTATTCCAGGAAATAGAGTAAGTGGAGTTTTTACAGCGGGCGTTGCTCAAAAATATATAAATCTTCAGAATCTTAAGCCTGCTAATAAAGCTCTGATAGTTGGTTCTGGCGATATAGGATTGATAATGGCTAGAAGATTACACTTAGAAGGAGTAGAAGTTAAAGGGGTTGTTGAAATTTTACCCTATCCAGGAGGCTTGGAAAGAAATGTTCAACAATGTCTAAGAGATTATAATATACCTCTTTATCTTTCTCATACTGTTACATATATAGAAGGTGAAGGTAGATTAAACAAAGTCTATGTATCACAAGTAGATGAAAAAAGGAACATAATACCAGGAAGTGAAAAGATATTTGAAGTAGACTCTTTAATTACGTCTGTTGGTTTAATTCCGTCTGTTAAACCAGTTGAATTTGTCAAAGCAAATCCTGGCTTTATAACCACAAATACTAATCAAACTTCTGAAGATTGGATATTTGCTGCAGGTAATTGTACAGTCATTTTTGATTTGGTTGATTTTGTAACCAAAGAAGGAGAAAAAGCCGGGAAATACGCGGCTTTATACGCCAAAAGTGAATATACCCTACAGAATAAGATACCTATAAAAAAAGGTGAAAATATAAACATACTTCATCCATCTTACATTGATCCAAGTGAAAGGACAAAACTATATTTAAGAGTTGCAAAACCATTTAATACAGTGGAAATAACGGTGGAACCACTCGGAATTAAGATAATAGAAGAAGAAGCCAGACCTTCAGAAATGGTTGAAATTCTTATAAAACCTTTTCAAGATAAAAGTTTAAAAGAGATTGAGGTGAATGCTCGTGAACTTAGTTGAATATAAAAAGAGAAAAATAGTTTGCGTTACTTGTCCTTTGGGATGTAAAATAAATGTAGTATATGTCGATTCAGATGATATTGAAATAATTGAGTCAAAAGGGAATCGTTGTAAAAGAGGTATCGAATATATTAAACAAGAGTTAACAGATCCTATTAGAACAGTTGTTACAAGCGTAAAAATTGAAAATGGAGTGTTTCCTTTAGTCTCTGTCAGATCTAATAAACCAGTACCATTAAGGTTAATGAATGAAATTATGAAAGTACTCAAAGACACAAAAGTTAAAGCCCCTATTAAAAGAGGAGATGTAATAATAAATAACATTTTAAACACAGGAAGCGATATAATAGCTACAAGAACTGTTGATTCAATAAATACTGATTGACTAAATTTTAGAATGAAACGGAAAAAGTAAAGATGAGGGATAAAAACATGTCTGATTTTAAAAAACTTATTAAAAATAGTTATGTTATTCCGGGTATAAGAGATTTGGATGATATAAAATACGCTGTTAAAACAAAATCAGAAATAATTTTTTTATTAACTGGATCAATATTAGATTTGGAAAATATTATGAAATACATAAAAAGATATAATAAAAAACTTATAGTAAATGTGGACTTAGTAGAAGGTATTGCTTATGATAAAAAGGGTATAGAATTTTTAGCAAAAAAAGAATTATGTCATGGCATCATTTCTACAAAAAATAATTTAATAAAGTCAGCCATTAAAGAGAATTTATTAACTGTTCAGAGAGTTTTTTTAATCGATTCAGGTTCTTTAAATTCTATTAAGAATCTTATCGACAAAAATGGCGAACCCGATGCATTTGAAATATTACCAGCAGTTGCTGCCCCATATTTTATTCAAAATATAGTTACTTCAGCGGCAGTAATTGCTGGAGGGTTGGTCAGCCAAAAAAAAGAAATTGAAGAATTGATTAAAAAAGGAATTTGCGCTATTTCTACTAGCGCAAAAGATTTATGGTTTTGAATTTTTAACGACAATAAATCAAAATACTTTAATTTTAGTGGATAATCCTAAAACTACACTGATATTTTCTGCAAGATTAAATTTAGTATCAAAATCATTTTTTATAGCTACTCCCGCATAGAGATTTATTCCCTCAAAAATCCAAGCTCTATTTTTAAAGTTTTGTACTCCATAAAATGCCATCATATAGTTATCTACATTAAAATCCTCTGATAAATTCAAAGAACCTTCTATATTTATATAGCTATCTGATTCTTCTCTTTCAATAATTTTTATACTGGCTTTTGCGAAAGTACTATAATTGCCAATCAATTCGTATTGGGAATTGTCCTGATTCCACTGTTTTTCCTGAGAATATAAGATTCCTATATCTGAATATATGTTTCCAAAATCATAACCTAAAATAGCAGAAATTGAAGATAATAAGTTAAAAGTATTAGAATAAAAAACGCTAAACTTCAATGGAATTTGGTTTATTTCATTGAAACCAGCTTTTAAATAGGCCCCTTGATTTACTTGTGAAATCCCGGTCTCTAAAAATCCAAACAAGCCCCATTTTATTCCCCATGCAGGATTAAAAGTATCAAAATAAAGATAACCTTCTTCAATTACACCTGCATTTGGAGTGAGAAATGAAGAAGAAAATGTTAAAACAGTCGATATAACTATTATGCATGCTAAAATTAAAACTTTTTTCATTTTCACCACCTCCTTTTGTAATTTTTATATACTCACTTTAGAAACTCTAAAACTTAATCTTTATGAATATTTTAGCGTTTAATTTTTTAAAAACCACCTCCGCTATTCTAATTTTGACTAATTGACTATTATCTTAACTTTTTCGGTACTTGTACTGAAGGAAGGGGGGAGGGGGCTCCGCCCTGAACCCGTTATAAATTCAAAAGCCTATTTTTCAAAATCTACGTTTTTAAAATCCTATCTAATCCCCACAAAATATAAATTTCTTTAACTTATTCGCTATTTTTAGCCAAGAAGAAGGAGGGCTCCGCCCTGAACCCGTTATAAATTCAAAAGCCTATTTTTCAAAATCTACGTTTTTAAAATCCTATCTAATCTACACAAAATATAAATTTCTTTAACTTACTCGCTATTTTTAGCCAAGAAGAAGGAGGGCTCCGCCCTGAACCCGTTATAAATTCAAAAACGCCGTTTTTATAAAATTCTCGTTTTTAAAGTCCTATCTAATCCTTGCAAAATATAAATTTCTTTAACTTATTCGCTATTTTCAGCCAAGAAGAAGGAGGGCTCCGCCCTGGACCCGTTATAAATTCAAAAGCTTATTTTTCAAAATCTACGTTTTTAAAGTGCCTATAATATTTATAGTTAGATAATTATATCACAACTTTTTACAAAATTTTATCTTAAAAACAAATATATTGTGATAAAATTAGCCTCGCGAATTATCTATGAAAAGTTTTATGGAGGATTTTTATGGAAGTTTATAAAAGGATATTTAGAATAGCTTTTCCCATAGCTCTTCAACAAGTAATATTCACAAGTGTCAACTTTATTGATACTTTAATGATAGGACTTCTTGGGGAAGTATCGATAGCTGCTGTAGGTCTCTCGAATCAATTTTTCTTTTTGTATAATTTATTAATATTTGGATTGGTCTCCGGAGGGGGGATATTTTTTGCTCAGTATTGGGGCAAAAAAGATGAAGAGGGGTTATCACGTTCCGTTGCTTTAACAGTAATTAGCGCAATTTTGTTTTCTTTGCCTTTCTTTTTATTAAGCTTTTTTTATCCCAATTTAGTTCTTAGATTTTTTAGTCCAGACATGGAAGTTGTTTCTACTGGAATAATTTATTTAAAAATAATTGCGTTCAGTTATCCTTTGTTTGCAGTAAGTATGGTTTTTTCTTTTTCACTTAGAAGTATAGGAAAAGTTAATATACCATTGATTATAACTATTATAGAGTTATCAACAAATATTTTCCTTAATTATACTCTTATATTTGGAAATTTTGGATTTCCTCGTTTGGGAATAAAGGGTGCAGCTATAGGTACTTTAATAGCAAGAACAATTGGTTGTGTTGCAACACTTCTCATAGTTTATTTGCGAAAACTTCCTGGAAGGGCTTATTTTAGACATGTTTCAGAATTGACACCCAAATTTATAAAGAACTTTTTTCACTATGCTTTACCTACAATGGCTAATGAATTTGCTTGGTCTTTAGGTATTACTATGTATTCTGTCATATATGCTCATATGAGTACGAGTGTTATAGCGGCACAAAGGGTTATGTCTACTATTGAGGGATTTGCTACTTCGGTCACTTTCTCTATTGCAAATGCGGCATCTGTAATTATTGGAAATATTTTAGGAACATCAAAATTTGAAGAAGCCTATGAAACTTCTAAAAAAGCATTGAAATTAGCAGAGTTTGTAAGCGTAATAGCAGCAATAATAGGTATTTTAATAACTTTTTCTATTGTTGATTTATTCGATGTTTCAGAAGAAGTTAAAGATATGGTTAGAATTACTATAATAATTTCTATGAGTTTTTTACCGGTGAAGATCTTTAATGGAATGAACGTCGTAGGATTTTTAAGGGCAGGTGGAGACACACGATTTTCATTTGTAGTTGAAGCATCAACATTATGGTTTATAGGTGTACCTTTGGCAGCAATTGGAGGTTTGATTTTAAACTTAAACTTTCCAACTGTTTATTTTTTAACTATGATGGAAGAGGTTACAAAAGCGTTGATTCTTTCTTTTAGGTATAGAAGTAAAAAATGGCTTAAAAATGTTTTAGAAGAAATATAATACTTTGAAAAAGCAAGGCTTACGCCCTGCCCAAAATAAATTTTGAAAAACCTTCTTTTCTAAATTATCTAATAAGTGTTTCTTTTTACTCTTATTTTTCCCTCAGTTACAGTTTCTAAATACCCTTGATTTGATAAAGGTTCTATAATCTCTAAATCTCCAATTGTACCCTCAACTCTTAAATACCTCTTCTCTTGCCAAGTATCTTGATATTTTATTTTGATATTTATGTTAGTCCCATCAACAGCTATATTTTTACTTCCGTTAATATTTAGGTCTATGTCTAATGTAGTACCGTCTATATCAATATTTGTAGCGTTAGTAAAACCATGCCATTTGATAGTGGTACCATCTATATTTAAATCGTTTGCATAGATGTCGGCTAGTAGATGTATAGAAGTCCCATCTATGTCAACTTCATGAGCTTTTAAATCTGTATTTAGAGAAAAGGAAGTTGAATCGATAAAGAAACTTGCTGCTTCAATATCAGCATTAAATTTTAAGCTTGTTGTATCAGCATAAAAATGTTCTGTTTTTAAAGTTCCACTTGTAGACAAAGAAGTAGAGTTTATCCTTACATTTTTATATGGGTTCTTTGTACCGACAACAATACGTATTTTTTTATTTAAATTCGAAGTTAAAAATAAAGTATTTTCTCGTCTGCTTTGACGAACTTGATGTGGAATATATATTTTTTCTGACGTTTCATCAAAAATTAATTCGACACCAGCTCCTTGAATGTTTATATTTTCTGCACTATCGATATACGTATCTGGCTCAATAACCATAGTATTGTTTAGGTTAGATCTAACATAGTCGTTCCAAGAGAAACCTGAACTTGTAACCACAAAACCTGCACTTAGAGGAATTATGAAAAAAATTAGTGCCAAAATTATAAACGCAATTCTATGGCTTTTCATATTTGCCGCTAAGAAAATAATCCCAAGAATAGTAAAAATAACCTTTACAAAAAATAGCGGAATTAAAAAAGCTAATACCGCAAAAATCAAAGAAATAACTAAATTGCGTAAGTAAATATTCTTTCCCATTTTTATCATCCCTCACTTTAATTTTTGAATACCAAAGGGACTAAATGTTTGAGTACTTCTTAAATAACCGAGAACTATTTCATTGAAAGTTGGGAATCTTCCAATTTCTTCGTTTGTTTTTACTAATACTTCTTCTTCAAAGTTAGTGATTACTTCTCCAGTTGGTATTGGTTCTCCTTTTCTTATCATTCGATGTTTTTCTTTTGCTGAATCAATATCATCAGCATACAATATCTTTCCTTCCCTTATTATCGCAAATGACGTAGATATTTCTTCAAGTTCATATATTTCGTGCGATGAGATTACAATTGTTTTGTTCGTTTCGTTCGCATATCTTCTTAAAATCCCTAAAGCTTCTGCTCTTATTACTGGATCAAGGTTTTGTGTCGGTTCATCTAAAAGTAAAAGATCGGCGTTACTTGATATAGTCAAAGCCAAATAAAATAATGTTTTCATACCCATAGAGTATCTTTCTACTTTTTGATTCATATCTAAATTATAATGCAAAACGAAATTCGAAAATGTTTCTTGATTAAAGTTTGGATAAAGCATACTCCAAATTTTAAGATAATCACTACCTTTGAAATTGGAAAAAGTCAGTCTATCTTCTGTCATCACTGAAATTTTTGTTTTTACCTTTGAGTTTATATTTTCAGAAAATAATTTTATTTCTCCACTGTCAGGCTTTAATTCTCCATACAAACATCTAAGAGTTGTTGTTTTTCCTGCACCATTTGGACCTATAATAGAAAATATTTCTCCTTCTTCTACATTAAAATTAATTTTATTTAGAACAGGTTTTGAGTTAAAACTTTTTACCAAATCTTTAACCTCAACTATCATTTTTGAACACCTCTCTTTTCAAATAAGTATAAAGACAAGAATAAAAGAAATACTGAAAACACAAGACTTGCCCAAAGGTTACCTTGGTGATAAGGGCTAATTAGCTTATAAGGGTTAACAACATAATTAGATCCTAATCCTCCAATTATCCAATCAGCTAAGAATATTAAAAATGGCATCCCAAAAGAATCTCCACCTAAAATTACCGAAATTATAATTATAGCAAAGTAAGCCATCGCAAAAATTATTACACTAATGATTCTTAAAAAAGCTGAATATCCAAGAAATTCACTAAAATTTACAAAAGCTAACCCGATAGAACCTGGAATTGCTATCAAAAGAATTGATAAAATAAAAGATGAAAAGAAAATTTCCTTATAAGAAAAAGGTAACGAGATTATCAGAGAAAACTTTTTGTTTCTCAAATCATGTCCAAGCATATTAGTTAAAAACAAAAAGATAAAAAAGAAAGATAAAAATGAAACATTAAAAGGTATAACAAATAAAAAGATTAAAGCAAACAAAAATATCCTTCCGCTTTTTTCAGTGAATTCCTTGTGAAAGAAAACCTCCATTTTATTCAGAAAATTGTCCATTTTTCCAAGCCTCCTCTAATAATAATTTAACAGTTTCTAAGTCCAAATTCTCTTTTTTCATTTTCTCTACAAAGTTACTTACTTCGTTAAAAATAGACGTTCTTAAATCTATATTCGTAGATATAAAAAAGCCTACGCCGTGTTGTGCTTCTAAATACCCTTCCAATTCCAACTTTTCTAAAGCCCTTAAAATAGTGTTTACGTTGACTTTGAAAATTTTGCTAAGCTCTCTTACAGGTGGCAAACTATCACCTTTCTTTAAATTCCCAATTATTATTTCCTTTTTTATTTGATTCATTATTTGAATATAAGACGGTATTCCACTGTGTTTGTCAACTTCATAGAACATACTTGCATCCCTTTCAATATTTTTGCCTTTTGACCTTTATTCTACCAGTAGCATTTATATCCAAATTGCCCTCGTTTTTTGAAGGTTCTAATATTGTTACATCACCATAAGTCCCGCTTAACGTTAAATCTCTCGTTCCTGACCAATAATCTTGATATTTTATAGTAACTTGCATAGCAGTTCCTTGGATGAAAATATTTTCTGCTCCTATTGTTGACAAATTGATTTGCATTCCAGTACCAAATATATTAATTTCTTTGGCACCTATCGATCCTATCCATTCAACTCCTGTAGATCTTACCTCGACGTTATCAGCATATATATCATTATTAATGCTTACTCCAGTAGAATTTATGGAAAGAATAGATGCTTCAACGGTTGTGTTAAAACTTAATCCAGTAGTGTTTATATTAAAATTTTCTACTTTAAGATCTCCCCTTGATAATAATCCTATTGAGTCAATTTTTATACTTTTGTAAGGATTTTTTGATCCGACAACTATAACTACTTTTTCATTTTCTCTCCCGTTATAAGTTAAAGTTAATAGATCTTGATTTCTTCTTTGATGGACTTGGTTCGGAATATATATTTGATCAGATGAATTATCAAAAATTATTTCATAATTCTTACCTCTGATTTGTAGATGCTCTGCACTTTCAATATAAGTATCAGGTTCAATAGTTATCATATTATTAACTTGATTTTTATAATCATAGTTCCAAGAGTAATGTCCATCATTTTCAAGAAGATTGTTCCATAAGTCTCCCCAGTTATGTAGATTAATAAAACTTGAAACAATACTCATTGGTATTATAAAAACAACCACAGCTAAGATAACAAACAATATTTTAAAGCTTTTAAGGTTTAAAGCAAGTAAAATAATGGCTAATATTGAAAAAATAACTTTCAAAAAGAGTGTGGGAATAAAGATAGCCAATATTCCAAAAATTAGAGCGAGGACGAGTTTTGAAAAATAGTTTATGTTTTTCATTAAAATTCCTCCCGAATTTTATTGTTATAGTTAACTATAACACATAAATTTGAAAATGTCAAGTATTATTTTAATAAACTCCAAAAATAATATGAGAATATGATAAAATTAGGTTTGTTTAATAAAAAAATCGTTACTACTGAAACTTTTCATAAAATGAGATTTTGAATTTACAATGGGTCCAGATCGGAGCCCTCTCCCCCTTCCTTCGGTACAAGTACCGAAAAACTAAAGAAATTCATATTTTGTAGAATTAGATAAGAACTTTAGAAATGAGAATTTTTTTAAAAATAAGCTTTTGAATTTACAATGGGTTCAGGGCACAGCCCTCTCCCCCTTCCTTCGGTACAAGTACCGAAAAACTAAATAAATTCATATTTTGCAAGGATTAGAGTTGAGGAGGTATTTTTGAAAAAACTAAGCGTCAAAACATTTATAGAATCGGAGTTTTAAAATTTCTGAAGTGGGTAATAATGTTTATTAAGGAGGAAATTATTATGGGGGAAAATATCTTAGAAGTTAAGAATTTAAAAAAGTATTATAAAGATATTAAGGCTATTGATGATATATCTTTTCATGTTAAGAAAGAAGAAATAATAGCAATTTTGGGACCAAACGGAGCGGGAAAAACAACGACTCTTGAAATAATAGAAGGATTAAGGGATAAGGATGAAGGAGAAATTTATTATTTTGGTGAAAAAATCGAAAAAGTAGATTCTAAAATAAAAGAGAAAATTGGTGTTCAATTACAGGAATCGAATTTTTTTGAAAACTTGAAAGTTGTTGAAATAATAAAAACATTTTCAGGTTTGTATCAGAAAAGTGTTGATATAGAAAAATTAATTTCTGATTTCGGCCTTGAGGAAAAAAGAAATAGCAAAATATCAAAACTATCCGGAGGTCAATTACAAAGACTTGCCATTGCTACCGCAATTATTAATGATCCTGAGTTAGTCTTCCTTGACGAGCCTACGACAGGCTTAGATCCTCAAGCAAGAAGAAAAACCTGGTATATTATACAAAAAATGAGAGAATCTGGAAAAACAATAATATTGACAACTCATTATATGGAAGAAGCAGAATTTTTAGCGGATAGAATATATATATTTGATCAAGGACATATAATTGCAGAAGGTACACTCAAAGAACTTATTCATTCTTTACAAATGAATTCTATAATCACTTTCCAGATTAATTCTAACGGTAAATCTGAAGATATAAAAGAAGATTTCTTCAATAGTTTATATTTCAAAATAACCGAGAATGAAGGATCATATACAATCGAGACAAAAGATGTAGAAAGTGTTCTTACCACACTATTTGAAGTAGCAAAAACAAAAGGATTCGATATATCAAATATGATTATAAGAAAGCCTAATTTAGAAGATGTGTTCTTAAGCCTGACAGGTAAGAAATTAAGAGATTAGGTGGGATATTATGAAAAAAATAATAAATCTTACAAAGGCTTTTTTTATTAATTCTTCAAGAGAGTTCGCCATTCCATTTTGGACCATAATATTTCCAACATTGTTTTTCATCTTATTTGTCAGTATATTTGAAAATATTGGAAATCCTAACAATATGGACTTCACAATAGGAGTATACTACGAACAACCTTTAGAAGGTATTGTAAAAACTACTTTTGAAGACATTTTTTCTTTAGAAACATCCAACAATATTCCATTTAAAATCAGAGAATACTCAAATTATAATGAAGGGTTAGAACATCTAAAAAGATCTAATATAAACACATTCGTTGTATTCCCCGAAAATTTCAACCTTCTTAATCTCAAATTTTTTTTAAGTGACTTGACTGTTCCAAACTTACAAGTTTACTACACTAATGATAGTGCTTCTTTGTACGCAAAAGATATTTTTAAAGTATTTATAGACGAAGTGAATATAATAATGCATACAAGAGGAACAGAAGTGAATTTAATTATAAAAGAAGAAATATTGGGTATTGAAGAAAAGCAACCCTTTAGATATAGAGATTTTTTATTTCCTGCAATTATCCTCATGTCTGTTTTAACAGTTGCAGTTTTTAATATCCCTTTCGAATTTTCATACAACGTTGAAAAAGGTATTTTTAAAAGACTGGGAACTTCTCCTATAAAGGGAAATGAATACTTTTTAAGTTTCTTACTTTCTCACATTATTCTTTTACTAATTTCTTTAGTTATACTGTATTTTGAAGGGTATCTATTTGATGTCAGTTCTTATATATATAAGCCTGCTTTTATTTTTTACACTTTTTTCTCTATCTTAGTGATCTTAAGTGTTGGGCTTTTTCTTTCTACTTTGTATAAAGATATGTCTTCAGCAGGAGCTATATCTCAAATTATCTATCAAGCAACTATATTTTTAAGTGGTTTCTATTTTGAGGTAACTAACACACCTTGGATTATAAGATGGTACGTATATTTTAATCCAGTAACTTATCTGGTTGATGGAATGAGAAAGATAATGACTAATACTGCTCTTCTTCCTGCTAATATTCTTGTTCCAGTTGTTTGGATGATAGCTTCAGTTCTTATTTTCTCTTTAAGTTATAAGGGGATGATTTATGGTGAAAAATAAAAGAATGTATTCTTTATTTACTATATTTTATAAAGAAACTTTTAGAAATTGGATGGAGTTGTTTTTTACCCTTCTTTTACCAATTCTTTTATTGTTGTTATTTGGAACGATTTTTGGCACTGAATCTTCTCAAAATTATAAGTATACTGTTGGAATATCTGGAAATATAGATAATAGGCTTATAGAATTAATTCCCTATAATGTGCACATCTTTGAAGAAAAATTACTCGTTTCAAAAGCTTTAGAAGAAGGAAAAATCGATATAGGGCTGTTTTTAGCAGAAAATAATGAAATAACCTTTATCCAAAAAGAATCTGAAATAACTAATCAATCTCTTATATTTTTGAAATTAGAATTGCAAAATATTATAAAGAAATATCTTTCAGGTGTGAATGAAGATTATATAAAAATAGATTTCATAAGAACCTCGACTGGGCAGTACGAAGAAAATCCTTTAGATTATATTTTAACTGGTGTAATAGCCTTATCTCTATTATCCGGTGGCATGTTTTCTATGATAATAGTCTTCGGAAGATACAAAAAACTAGGATTGATAAAAAAATTAAAAACTTCTCCCATGAAACCTTTAGAATTTACTTTGTCAGCATCATCTACAAAATTGATTTTGAATTTTATTTCTTTAATTATTATAATTATCTTAGCTAGGTTTGCGTTTAATTTACGCTTCGATTTTAATTGGGTTTATCTTATATTAGTTTTTGTAAGTTCTTCTATAGGCATGATGGGTTTTGGTGTATTACTCTTACTTTTATTTAAAGAACCATCAGTAACAAGTGAAGTGGCATCATTGCTTTATGTTGCTATGACTTTCTTCGCTGGAGTTTATTTCCCAATAGAATTTTTACCTATTTCAGTCAGGTGGATAAGTAATTTTTTGCCAGTTAAATATGTCGTTGATTCTGTTAGATTTTCTGCAGGAATTGAACAAATAACTTTTAATAATTTTCTAACAATAAATATTATTTTATTTACAAGTGGAATTTTACTTTTGTTTTTTTCTTCTAAATTCTTTTTACAAGGAGAAAGATAATTAATATTAAAAACAATTTTACTTTTTGTTTTTAATTTAAGCTTGACAAAATATTGATTAATGTATATAATAATATCTGTTAGTTTAATATAATATAAATACTAACAATAGTGACCCGCTAGCTCAGTCGGTAGAGCATTTGACTTTTAATCAAAGGGTCCTGGGTTCGAATCCCAGGCGGGTCACCATTTTTTATATGTTATTTATTAAAAAGCGCGAGTGGCGGAACTGGCAGACGCGCAGGACTTAGAATCCTGTGGATTAATAATCCGTGTGGGTTCAAGTCCCACCTCGCGCACCAAAATAATATGCGGATATAGCTCAGCGGTAGAGCACTTGCTTGCCAAGCAAGGGGTCGCGGGTTCGAATCCCGTTATCCGCTCCAATAAAAAAACCCGAAAATCGGGTTTTTTATTTTTCTTCCATAAAAGGATATTTAAAATTTTCCGCAGGAACAAAGTTTTCTTTTATAGTTCTAACAGAAGTCCATCTTAATAAGTTTATGATTGTACCTGCTTTATCGTTTGTTCCTGATGCTCTTGCTCCACCAAAAGGTTGTTGCCCTACAACCGCACCCGTTGGTTTATCGTTAATATAAAAGTTTCCCGCTGCATTCACTAAAATTTTTTCTGCTTGAATGATAGCTTTTCTATCCTGTGCAAATATAGCTCCAGTTAATCCATAAGGAGAAGTTTCATCGCATAATTTAAGAGTTTCCACAAAATTTTGGGGATCATATATATATACTGTTAAGATAGGCCCAAAAATTTCTTCTTTCATAGTTTTAAATTTTGGATTTTTCGTTAAAATCACTGTAGGTTCTATAAAATAACCAACCGAATCATCACAATTTCCTCCATAAATAATCTCTGCTTCTTCACTATTTTTGGCAAATTCAATATAAGCTTTAATTTTATCAAAAGAACTTTTGTCTATAACTGCATTCATAAAATTTGTAAAATCTTCAGGTGAGCCTATCTTTATATCTTTCAAATCTTGCATCATCTTTTCTTTTACGTCTTTCCAGATGTTATTTGGTATATAAGCTCTTGAGACTGCCGAGCATTTTTGCCCTTGATATTCAAAGGCACCTCTTATTAAAGCTGTTACAAGAGCTTCTACATTCGCTGATTCATGAGCTACTATAAAATCTTTTCCGCCAGTTTCCCCGACAATTCGTGGATAAGTTTTATAGTTTCTAATGTTTTGCCCTACCGTTTCCCACATGTTTTGAAAAGTTGAAGTGGACCCTGTGAAATGTATACCCGCAAGATTTGGATCTTTTAAAACCAAATTGCCTATTTCTGAACCTGGTCCTGGAATAAAATTAATTACACCATCAGGTAATCCAGCTTCTTTTAACAATTTCATTATGAAATACGCTGAATAAACAGCAGAAGACGCAGGCTTCCATAAAACTGTATTTCCCATTATTGCAGGGGCTGTAGGTAAGTTTCCTGCAATAGAAGAAAAATTAAAAGGGGTTACAGCAAAAACGAATCCTTCTAACGGCCTGTATTCTGATCTATTCCACGTTCCTTTAGATGATTGAGGTTGATCTAAATAAATTTTCATCGCATAGTAAGCATTAAATCTAAAAAAATCCGATAACTCGCAAGCTGAATCTATTTCAGCTTGATATGCATTTTTGCTCTGCCCTAACATCGTTGCAGCATTTAAAGTACTCCTCCATGTCGTTGATAAGAGATCGCCTGCTTTTTTAAATATTGATATTCTATCGACCCATGAGAATTCATCCCAAATTTTTTTTGCCTCCAGAGCTGCGTCTATAGCCATTTTTACTTCTTTTTCTCCTGCTTTATGGTATTCTGCAAGTACATGTTTATAATCGTGAGGCATTACACATTTTCCAAGATTACCTGTTTTTATTTCTTTTCCAGCTATTATTAGCGGTATTTCGATTTTTTGATTTTTAAATTCGTTAATCTTCCTTTTTAGTTCTTCCTTTTCTTTACTTCCAGGTTCATAGTTTAAAACAGGTTCATTTTCTGGCATTTCAAATATTGGTATTGAGTTATTCAAAGTTAATTCCTCCTTTAAATTTTTTGATTACTCTCTTTAGAGATTATAAAAACCCCATTTTATATATGTTTTAGCATTAAATTTTTTATAAAATACTTTCACAATTCTAATTTTGACCAATTCTCTATTTCTTTAACTTCTTCGATATTTGTAGCCAGAGAAGGAGAGGGCTCCGCCCTGGACCCGCTATAACTTCAAACACTTATTTTCTGAAAATTTTCATTTCTAAAGTACCTATCTAATTCTACAAAATATAAATTTCTTTAACTTCTTCGGTACTTGTAGCCAGAGAGGGAGAGGGCTCCGTCCTGGACCCGCTATAACTTCAAACACTTATTTAATGTGTTAGACTACTGAAGGTTCTGCAATTACTTCCCCTCTTTTAAACCTTTCAATATCCAACACAACATCATAAGTTAATTGACTTTCAGTTATTATATCCGCCATTAATATTCCTATCGCTGGTGCAAGCATAAAACCATGGCCACTAAAACCACATGCAACGTAAAAACCTTCAACTTCATTTAACTTAGAGACTATAGGTTGTTTGTCTGGAGACATATTGTATAAACCTGCCCACTGCCTTATTATTCGTATATCTTTAAGCGAAGGCAATAGAAACGTTGCTTTTTGGGCCATTGTTTCTAAAAATCTCCAAGAACTATTCATGTTATAACTTGGAGGTTCATTTTCTGGACCATAACCCATAATAAAACTTCCTTCTGGAGTCTGTTGGCAATAAATATTGAAAGAAAAAGACATAAGCATTGGATCAAGCATAGGTTTTACAGGTTCGGTAACTAAAATTTCGTGTCTTTCCGAGTAAATAGGTAACTCAACCCCAACCCATTTTGCTATTTGTTGAGACCAACCCCCTGCTGCATCAACTACTTTTGAAGTTTCTATAAATCCCTTGTTAGTTTCAACTCCTATTATTGAATTGTTTTTAACCCTTATACCTTTAACTTCAGTGAATTTATTTATTTCAACTCCTAATCTTTCAGCAGCTTCGGCATAACCTATATTCACTTGAAAGGGATTTGCATGCCCATCGGTAGAGCAAAAAGCCCCTCCTACTAACTTATCTATATTTAATCCAGGAACAATTTCTTTTGCTTCTTGAGGAGTGACTAACCTTGAAGGTATACTAAGACTGTGCTGAATTTCTATATTTTTTTTAAATTGTTTCAGCTCATTTTCTGAATATGCGAGTAATAAGTATCCTTTTTGTTTTAATTCTATGTCTCTATTTATTTCGAGAATATCTTTAAAATTTTCAAAAATTCTGATGCTTTCTCTTGCCAAAAGACAATTTTGTTTTGTGCCCCACTGCTGTCTAACACCCGCTCCACATCTTCCAGTGGCTCCGCTTGAAAGAAAAGATTTTTCAATTAATACCACATCAGTTATTCCCTTTTTAGCAAGATTATAAGCTATTGAACAACCTACTACCCCTCCTCCAATTACAACTACACTGGCCTTATTTTTCAATTTTATCACCTACGTTATTTAAGATTTCTTTAAATAAAATCCCTCCGTATGGTGGCCTAATATTTTGTAACTCTATTTCTTCGATAGGGGTACCTGTAATTTGCGAAATTTCACGTGCAATCAATAAACCACAACTTTTCCCTTGACAAGGACCCATTCCCGTTCTTAATATTCTTTTTATTTCCTCAATGGTAGTAAAGCCGTTCTTTATTGCTTCTCTAACTTCTTCTAAAGTTATATCTTCACATCTGCAAATTATTATTTTTTCTTCACTCATGTTTTAAATACCTCACTTTGAAATTTCGCGCTTCTAAGAAATGTTCTTTTGGAACTTCTACACTAACTGCAGCTGTTTTGTCTTGAAAACTGCTGTCTAATATTTTTATAACCTTTCCCTCACAGATTATTTTCCCATCTCTATCATAAACATTAACTAACTCTCCTTTTTTAGGTCTTGGAAGAAACTCATAGGGCATTGTAATCAATGAAGAGGTTTCTGTATAATTTTTATGCACCACAAACATAGCTAAACCGGGACATTTACTAACGCATATTCTACAACCAGTACATTTTTCAAAGTCAACATAAGGGATATTGTTAATATTCCCATTTTCGGATATTGCATTAAAAGGACAACTTTTAACGCAAGGATCACAAGGAAACTTTTGGAAACATTCAGATATTGCAATTGGTCCTTTATCAAATATTTTTTTATCTTTTGGAAATTTACTTTCTAAGTTTTCCTTTGAAGGGACTCCTGTCTTCATCAAGTAAGAAATGTCAAATTCCTCTTTTAAAATAGATTCATCATAATTTTCTCCGTGATTTAAACCTATTTTCGAAAGGCCTTTCCTTATTTTTTCCCCAACAGGCCCTGATCTTAGCAATACTAATTCTTTTTTTGCTTCTTCAATTTTTCTTTGTATTTCCTCTTTTTGGTTTTTATTTATTCTTTTCGCCACCGTTAATCCAGATATTTGTCCTTCAATCATCGCTGCCGTTGCTTCTTCTATACCAGAAACATCCCCCGCTACAAATAAATTCATAATTGAAGTTTCCATATTTTCGTCCCTTAAGGGAATATATCCACCCAATTCACTAACGTAAACTGTTTTCACTTTCCTTTGTTTTAAAAGATCTATTAAAGGGGTTAAACCTACCGATAAACAAATTGCATCACATTCTATAAACTCTTCGGTATCTTTTATTTCTTGCCAATTATTATCGAGTTCACATATTATTGCACCTTCAACTTTTTTGTTTCCTACTGCTTTTTTTATTGTGTGAGAAGTAAGAATTGGAATACCTAATCTTTTTAATTTCGAAGCATGAACAGAATATCCCCCAATTTTTGGAGCAGCTTCAATAACAGCCGCTACACTTACTCCTGCCTGCAACAATTGATAAGAAACTATAAGACCTATATTGCCTGAACCAACCATTAATATTTTCTTTGCAGGTAATACCCCATATACATTCATAAGCGTTTGTACTGCGCCAGCTCCAAAAACGCCAGGAAGATCATTATTTTCAAAAGCTAAAAACTTTTCAGAAGCACCTGTTGCTAAGATAATGGCTTGCGGAATATACTTTTTCATTTTGTTATTATTTAAAATAGTTACAACATTATCTTCATAAATGCCCAATACTCTGGATGATGCTAATATTTTTATATCTTCTCTATTTTTCACATCTTCTATTAATCTCTTCAAAATATCTATGCCTCTTGTGCCAGCATACTCTTTTTCTGAACCAAAAAATCTGTGTGTTTGTTTAATCAATTGTCCGCCTAAAAATTCTCTTTCTTCAGCTAAAACAACTTTAATCCCATAATCAGAAGCCGCTAAGGCAGCGGAAAGACCGGCTGGACCTCCTCCTACAACTATCAATTCTACATTTTCAATATTGTCCATGTTTAGTCACATCCATATTTTGCGATTTTACCTTCATCCCTTCTTTTACAAGTGTAACACACGTTCTTACATTTGCTACACCATCTACTTCCATTAAGCAAGAAGAACAATGCCCTATCGCACAAAAGATACCTCGTGGTCTGTTTAATTTTTTACTGTAACTAAATGTATAAATCCCTGAAGCGTATAAAGCAGCAGCAATAGTTTCTCCTTCGTAAGCAGTTATTTCTTTCCCATTGTAAAAAAAAGTTACTACCTTTCCTCTTTTAAATTCAAGGATTGGATGTTGCTCTATCCTCATATCTTTCCTCCTTGTCTCACTTTCATTTTTAAAGAGTGTTGTTTAGTTCTTATATTTAAATTGAATCATAAATTTCTTTTTTTTAAAAAGTTAGTTATTGACATTTATGAAAAAAATTTCATGATTATAGCCGATTACATGAAAAAAACTTAATTTTTTTAAATTTTAAAAATTACTATTTATATAAATATCTAAATAGAAAATAAAAAAAGGGGAAACAACCCCTTTTTTTATTCTTTCGATGTGATTAATAGTTATAATACAGAAATTCAGGATATCTTTGTCGATTATATTGTTGGTAATTTCTAAAATTTTGATAATCTCGGTAGTCTTCATAATTTCTGTACCTTTTGTAATTTTGGTAATCTTGATAGTCTTTGAACTTTTGATAGTTTTGATAATCTCTATACTTTTTATAGTTTTCATTTAATTGTGTTCTGAAATTTTTTCTAAATGCTTGCATATTTACAGTTTCATTTTGGTACGTAATTTCATTCGCTAAAAAGTACTTGATGTCATTTACTGAAATTTTATACCCTGTTAATTCAATGTTTTCTTCTGGTTTAATATCCGACAAAAGTGTTTTTAATACTATAACTTTGTAGATTTCAGAGTCAATTTGTACGTTTAATTCTATTACCGCTTCTTTTTCAATAATACTTTTCACAACACCTGTGACTGTTACTGGCTGAATATCTTGATTGAAAATCCTTTGTACCATCATGTCTCGTTCTCTTAATTGTTGCATGTATATATCTTGTGTGTGTAACCGATCACGTGATTGAACCCGCTGTTCTTGAATGCCTAAAGAATTTTGTTGCATCAAAGTGTTCGAATTCGGTCGTGCTTGAGCAAAAATTCCTATTCCTATTAAAATTAGCATAAAAAGCGAACCTAAAACTTTTTTCATACTTAACACCTCCATTAAGTAAGATTATATTTATATTACGGTCATATTTTAAAGTAAATAACTTAAAAATCGCTTAATGGAGAATAAAAGTAACTTTAAAACATCAAGTAGTAACACCTAAATATGTTTTTCTTACATCATCATTTACTAATAATTCATTCGCATATCCTTTCAAAACAATTTTTCCTGTTTCCAAAACATACCCATAATCAGCAATTTTCAATGCTCCAAAAGCGTTTTGTTCAATGAGAAGTATGGTTACCCCTTCTTGACGTATTTTCATTATTGTCTCCAGTACTTCTTTCACAAGAAGTGGAGCAAGTCCTAAAGATGGCTCATCAAGCATCAATAGCTTCGGCCTGCACATGAGACCTCTTGCGACAGCTAACATTTGTTGTTCTCCACCTGAAAGAGTGCCTCCCAATTGTTTTAACCTTTCTCCTAATCTCGGAAATAACTTGAGCACCCAATCCAAATCTTCTTTTATCTTTTCTTTATCTTTTCTCGAATATGAGCCTAACTTTAAATTTTCTAAAACGGTTAAGTTTGGAAATACGTGTCTTCCTTCAGGTACAAGTGCTACACCAAGTTTTACAATTTCATGCGTTTCTATATTTGTAATATCAATATTATTGAAAAAAACTTTGCCACCACTTTTTTTAATAACATTCATAATTCCATTCAAAGAAGTAGTTTTACCTGCACCATTAGCTCCTATTAATGTAACTATTTCCCCACTCTTTATTTCGAAACTAATTCCTTTTAAAGCATGAATAGCTCCATAATGAATGCTCAAATTTTCTACTTTAAGAATAACTGCTTCTTTTTCACTCATATTATATAGCTACCTCCTCGCCGAGGTATGCTTTAATTACCAACGGGTTATTTTGTATTTCTTCAGGTGTTCCTTCCGCAATTTTTTTACCATAATCAATAACATAAATTCTTTCACAAATTCCCATAATTACTTTCATGTCATGTTCGATAATTATTATAGATAGATTAAATTTATCTTTTATATGTTTTATAAATTCCATAAGCTCATTTGTTTCATGGGGATTCATTCCTGCCGCAGGCTCATCCAGCAACAATATTTTAGCATCTGTTGCAAGCGCACGAGCTATTTCTAATTTCCTTTGAAGACCATAAGGTAGCGAACTTGCCTTATCGTTTGCGTATAGTGATAGCCCAGTTTCTTCTAAAAGTTCCCATGCTTTTTCTTGCATATTTCTTTCCATCCTTAAATAACTGCGAGTTTTTAAGATGCTTTTGAAAAGCCACAACCAACTTTTTAATTTTAAATGCTGAGATACAAGTACATTTTCTAAAACGCTCATATCTTGAAACAGTCTTATATTTTGGAAAGTCCTTGCTATTCCAAGTTGTGTTATTTGGTGAGGCTTTTTGGAAGATATATCTTGATTTTCAAATAAAATTTTCCCAATATCAGGTTTATATATCGCTGTTATTAAATTAAAAAGAGTAGTTTTTCCAGCGCCGTTAGGACCAATTAGACCCAAAAGTTCACTTTTTCTAAGAAAACCATTAAAATTATCTATAGCTACCAAACCACCAAACTTTTTAGTAATATCTATAAATTCTAAAATCTTTTCGTTATTATAAGACTCGTTCATAAGGAGCACTCCTTTTAAATTTTTACTTAGTTTTTTTAATCCCAATTATCTAAGTAATCGAATCTTCTTTTTTCCTTATTTTCAAAAAAATTTTATATATATTATCCCAAGTTATTTCGTTTCTTCCCATAATTCCTCTTCTCCAAAACAACATGATTATTATGAGAGCAAGCGAAAGAACAACCATCCTCATTCCAGGAATACCTGGTATATATATTGGACCTATGGAAATCGGTTCTTCTAATATACGCAAAAATTCTAATGCCACTGTGTACAAGGAAGCTCCTATAACAGCACCACTTATACTTCCTAAACCTCCTATGACAACCATAATGAGTATCTCAAAAGTTCTAGAAAACATGAATGATTTAGGATCTATCGTAGTAATTAAATGTGCCCATAGAGCTCCTCCTACACCAGCAAAAAATGAACCTATTACAAAAGTTACTACTTGATGGGAGAATACGTTTATTCCCATGACTTTAGCCGCTATAGGATCCTCTCTTACCGCTTTTAAAGCTCTTCCATAACTACTATTTATTAAACTCGCTATAAAAACGATTGTTATCAATGCAACCCCCCACGTCCACCACAAATTTGTGTATTGAGGAATATCTTTCAAACCAAGGGCTCCATTAGTTATAGACCATGTATTGTTTGCTATTATTCTAACGACTTCGCCAAGTCCTAATGTTGCTATAGCTAAATAATCTCCTATTAACCTAAGAGAAGGAGCAGATACTAAATATCCGAACGCAGCTGCTATAACCCCTGCAATAATGATTGCAGGAAGAAACGGCATTTGAATCGAATTTAAAGGATAAATTAAAGGTTTTATTAAAAAACTCATTTCTTTTTGGGCGGGCGAAAGGGTAAGAAGGGAAGAAACATAAGCACCTATTGCAATAAACCCAACATGTCCAAGCGAGAAAATTCCTGTTATTCCGTTTATAAACGTTAAACTTACAGCGAATATAATATTAATAGCCATAAGATTTAATATTAAAATTACATAATCACTGGCAAAATTATTTGCAATTAAAAGTAAAAAATATATTATAAAAATAAAACTTACAGTTAGAATAAATTTTATTCTAAAACTCAAATTTTTTTTCACAGTTACACCTTCTCTCCAATTTCAACTCCAAGTATGCCATTTGGCTTGACCAAAAGAATAATGATCAATATAATGTATGCAAAAGCATCTCTATATCCAGCCAATCCGGGAAGAAAAGCTACAATCATTATTTCAGACAATCCCAATATAAATCCTCCAAGCATTGCTCCGGGGATACTTCCTATTCCACCAACAACAGCGGCTATGAAAGCTTTTAATCCGGGTATCATTCCTGTGTATGGGTAAATTTGAGGATATTTCATTGCCCACAAAATCCCCCCTACAGCCGCTAAAGCAGAACCCAACATAAAAGTTTGAGAAATTGTTCTATCAGTGTTAATACCCATCAATTTAGCAGCCATAATATCTTTAGATACTGCTCTCATTGCCATACCTGATTTTGTTCTGTAAACTATCCAAACTAATAAAAGAAGTGAGACAATGGAAGCTCCTATTATAATAAAAGTCAATAAAGGTATTCTTATGTTTCTTATAGTTATCACTTGTGCAAATTGTTTAGGATAAACCCCTATTTGAGGATTGAAAGATTTTGCTCGTCCTCCAAAAACAACTATTGCAAAGTTTTGTAGAAAAAAAGAAATACCGATAGCTGTAATTAAACCAGAAATTTTAGGAGCGTTGGCTTTCCTTAAGGGTCTATATGCTACTCTCTCAATAAGGGCTCCTAACATAGCTGTAGCAAACAAAGAAAAAATAAAAGCAGCCCACCATGGAAACAAAAAAAGAGTCACCGCATAGAAAGCAAAATACATACTGTAAGTAAAAATGTCACCGTGCGCAAAATTTATTAAATTAAGAATTCCATAAACCATAGTATACCCAATAGCTATGAGAGAATATATTCCACCTAAGGAGATTGCATTCATTAAATGTTGAAAAAATATTTGGATAGACAAATAAATCACCCTTTCTTAAAAATAAAAAACAAATTTTGCCACCTCTATTAAATAAGAGATGGCAAAAATTAATTTTAGAAAATAGCAGGTTCAACAACGGTTCTGAATACAAATTCCCCATTTTGCACAGTATTAATTACAGCAGGTTTTATAGGATTTCCTGAACCGTCTGGATAGGTTATAGTTCCAGCTACTCCCGGAAAATCTTTAGTTTTTGCTATTTCGTCTCTGATTTTTACAGGATCTGTAGACTGAGCTCTTTCTATGGCATCTACAATTACCATATATGCATCATAAGCTAAAGCCCCAAAAGCATCTGCTCTTCTTCCGTATTCTTTTTGATAAGCTTCGACGAAAGGTTTGGTCGCCGGCGATAATTCAGCATCTTCATGGAAATAAGTTGTGTAAGACAAGCCTTCAACGTATTCTCCCCCTATTTGTATTAATTCTGGGGCATCTGCACCGTCACCAGCAAAAAATGGCCCTGTGAAACCTAATTCCCTTGCTTGTTTACAAATAAGGGCGATTTCTGCGTAATAACCAGGCATAAATATAGCATCCGGATTTTTTGAAAGCGCATCGGTTAATTGTGCTGTAAAATCTTGATCCCCTGTTGTATAGTATTCTTCAAAAAAAGTTCCGCCATACATAGCAAAGCTTCTTTTAAAATAGTTAGAAAGTCCCACCACGTAATCTTGTGCCACATCAACCATTATAGCTACATTTTTGACACCAAGATCTTCCCAGGCAAACGTTGCAAGCAAAGCACCCTGTAAAGTATCTTCAAAACATGTCCTGAACACATAAGTCCTATTTTGAGCCACTAATGGGTTTGTAGCAGTGTTTACAACCATAGGAATTTTTCTTTCTTCGGCAATGGGCGCTGCTGATAATGCAGCTGAACTCGTTGCAGGACCTATAACTGCAACTACTTTTTCACGATCTATCAATCTTCTTATTGCATTAGCAGCTTCAGATTTATCAGACTTATTATCAACCGCAACAACTTCTACTTTGATTTCTTTACCCCCAATATTAACTGTTGGTTTTAACTTATTAGCCAATAATACTCCATCTCTTGACATTTGTCCATAACCAGAAACAGCGCCTGTTAACTCAAAATTCATCCCTATTTTAATAACTTCTTGACCAAATATGCTCACAACTAAGCCCAACAACAAAAGAATTAAATAAAGTCTTTTCATACTTTTCCCTCCTGTTAAATTCTTTGTGAACCAAAATTGACTATAAATTCAAAGTTCTCTTCCTCAAAAATTTCCCATTTCTAACGTCCTAAGATATTTTGTCCTTAAAATCAAAGAAAAAAATTTCTTTTAGAAACATTATGTGAAGAAAATTTCATAAAATTGTTTATATTATAACTTAATAGAAACTTTAAATTAATCATAATTATTATACATCTAAAATAGTTACTTACATATTTCTAAAATATTACTAAAAAATAAAAAACCGGCCAAATATTGACCGGTTAATTAGTTAGTTATTAGTTAGAAGAATATATTTTTATGAGCTTATAATTTTTACAAAAAAAGTTCTATTTCTTGGACCATCGAATTCGTAGAAATAAACAGTTTGCCAAGTTCCTAATATTAACTTGCCATTTTCTAAGATTAAACTTAAAGAAGGCGATATTAAGGATGATTTTATATGTGAATCTGCGTTCCCTTCAAGATGTGAATAATTTCTACTTCTTGGAATTTTTTCCGATAAAAACTGGATTATATCTTCTCTAACAGAAGGGTCAGCATTCTCATTTATTGTAACTGCTGCTGTAGTATGTGGTACAAATAATACAACTATACCATCATCAATATTCGATTTTTGAATGCTTTCTTCAACATAACTCAATATATCTATTAGTTCTTCTCTTTTATGTGTCATTAAAGAATACCTAAAAGTCATTAATAATGGGCTCCTTTTCATTGATATATAATATTAGCTACAATGGTTATAGAATTTCCATCTTTAGAAACATGAACCTTCACATCTTCTTTTTTTACTGAAAGATGTTTAACCGCATAATCTTTTATATAATTTATAACGTAATCTAATTCTTTCTCGTCTACATTTTCAAACTTTAACTGTGTAACTTTACTGTTTTTTCTTTCTGAAGAATTCAAAAAAGAATTCATTCTCTTTACAGCGGTTTCTCGAGTTTTCTTTGATTTTTTAGTAAAGGGCCACATTTTTTCTTCACCCTCTCCTGTGAAAAAGTCTTTTTATAAATTCAACGAAACCTTCAGGCGCATGATCAAGTTCACTTAAATCTTTTTCTAAAGGAATTTCCTTGCCTAAAATCCTATCGCTTATGTTGTTAAAAACATTATTTAATCTGTTCCCTTGAGTGACAGAGAGAGGATTACCTTCATTGGTAGATATTAAAATCTCTTCACTATCAGGAATTATTCCCAATAAATTCAAAGCCAAAGCATCTTTTATGTCCTCTGCCGAAAGCATTTCATTTCTTTTAACAAGTTTTGGCTTTATTCTATTCACAATAAGAGAGATGTTTTTCTCCGTGTATCCTTGATTTTCAAGCAAACCAACCACTCTATCAGCATCGCTTATAGCTGTTAAATCTGGGGTTGTAACAATAATAGCATGTTGAGCAGCTACCACAGCATTTTTAAAACCTCGCTCTATACCCGCAGGAGAGTCTATTATTATATAGTGAAAATGTTTAGAAAGCTGAGAAACAATTTCAACCATATCTTCAGGAGAAATCATGTCTTTATTTGCCACTTGAGATGAAGCTAAAAGAGAGAGATTCTTTAACTGTTTATGCTTAACCAAGGCATCCATAACAGGTTTATTGCCATTTACAACATCTATTATTGTATAAACAACCCTATTTTCTAATCCTAAAACTATATCTAAATTTTTTAATCCTATATCTCCATCTATAAGGCAAATATTATATCCCTTTTTAGCTAAAGTCGCTCCTAAATTTGCAACAATAGTTGTTTTCCCAACTCCGCCCTTTCCCGAAGTTACAACAAATACTTTAGTATTTTCCATTTCAACCCCTCCACTTTGAAAACTTTGCCCACCATCTAACATTTAAACAAATATAATTTTGAAAAACAAACTAAAAATAATAATTTCACTAAATTGATTATACTACAAAATAACTTAAAACAAAAAAACATTTATAAAGGAAATAACTCCGTCTAGAAATCATATAAATTAAAATACTATTTATTAAAAAATTTCCATTTATAAAGTATCTAAATTAAATATAATGTAAATAATAAATCGGGGATAATTCCCCGATTTATTATAAACCAAAATATATTATACTTGTTTAATTATTCTTCAATGCTTATAGCTTGAGTTGGACATGCGTCAATAGAATCTTGTACGCAAGGAGCGTCGCTTTGTTCGTCTATAACTTCTGCTTTACCATCGTCGCTCATTTGGAAAACATCTGGACATAAACTTTCACAAATCCCATCCCCTATACAAGCTTCCTTATCTATAATTATTTTCACCTACCACACCTCCTACGTTGTTGTGTAATAACTATCTTTAGAAATGCCAAAACCCAAAAATCGTTTTTCACAGCCTTTATTTCTAAGGCCATTACAATTAATAAATAATCTAAAATTCAAAACAAAAATATTATACCATAAAAAAATAATTTTAATTTTAAAAATAATTTTAAGAAATGATGAAAAACATTTTCTTTACTTTAGATTTCTTACTTCTTCAACAATTCTATCTATTATATTAATCCCAACTCTTGCTTGTGCTTCTTTTGTAGAAGCACCTATATGAGGAGTAGTAATTACATTTGGTAATGACAGCAATTCTTTATAAAAATCACTGGCTGGAGGTTCTTCTTCAAAGACATCTAATCCTACTCCTAATATTTTACCGTTTTTTAAATACTTTAGAAGAGCTTTTTCATCAACAATACCGCCTCTTGCTGCGTTTATAATGACAACATTATCTTTCATTATATCTATTTGTGGATCACTTATTAAATGAAAAGTTTTTTCATTTTTCGGCACGTGTAAAGAAATAATATCTGAATTTTTTAATACTTCTTCAAATGGAAGTTGTACAGCATTGTATTTTTTTAATTCTTCATCAGATACTTTTATTACATCATAGATTAAATTTTTTGTTCCAAAACCCCTTAAAAGATTTGCTAAATGTTTACCTACATATCCAAACCCTATTATACCAACTGTTTTGCCAGATAGCTCAAATCCTTCGAGCTCCTTCTTCTCCCATTTACCTTCCCTAAGTCCGACTGTACCTCTTGTTATAAACCTATAAATATCTAAAATCATTCCCACAACTAATTCTGCTACTGATAAAGCGTTTTGACCAGGTGTGTTTACCACTTTTATCCCTTTTGTTTTGGCAGCTTCCACATCGATGTTATCTAAACCCATGCCAGCTCTTCCAATAATTTTGAGTTTATCTGCATGCTCTAAAATTTCTTTTGTAACTTTTGTAGCACTTCTAACTATTAAAACATCATAATCTTTTATTTTTTGTTTTAGAATATCTTTTTCAAAGTGTTCTGATGTAACTTCCGCTTGTGGAAGTTCTCTTTTTAACTTTTCTAACGCCTCTTTATCTAAAGGATCATTTATGTGTATTTTCAATTTCCTACACCCCCTCTTTTACGAAAACTTCTTCTGCTGCTTTTACTCCTTTACCAAGCTCAACTTTGAAACCAAACTTCTCTAACGACATTTCCAATGCACTTATTGCTGTGATTATATCAAATTTTGACATATATCCTAAATGTGCAATTCGGATTATTTTACCTTTGAGTTGAGATTGTCCGCCTGTGAAAACAACTCCCCAATCATCTCTCAAAAACTTTATTAATTTACCACCATCTACTCCTTGTGGTATTTTTATTGCGGTTAAAACATTACCAGGATTTTCAGCGAAGAGTTCTAATCCAAGCGCTTGTACTCCTGCTCTAGTAGCTTCTGCCATTATTCTATGTCTATCCCAGACATTTTCTATTCCTTCTTCTTTTAACATGTCTGTAGATTTTAGCAATTGATACATTAGGTTAACAGCTGGAGTATAAGGTGAATCTGGATAATTCTTTTTATATGCTCTTAAATCGAAGTAATAACGTGGATTATTACTTTTCTCTACAAGTTTCATAGCTTTTTCGCTTAAAGATATCATAGCTAAACCCGGAGGCATCATAAAGCCTTTTTGAACACCACATACTACAACATCGACATTCCATTCATCCATTTTTAAAGGTTCTGCTAACAAACCAGAAATAGCATCAACTACTAATACAGCTTGTGTATTTTTAACAATTTGTGCTATTTCCTTTATCGGGTTGACAACACCAGTAGAAGTTTCACTTAAAGTAGTGAAAACAACTTTTGTGTCAGGATTTTTTTCCAAAGCGTCTTTTATCTGCTCTGCTCTTACATATTTTCCCCATTCTATATCAATTTCTACCAAATTTGCATCATAGGCTTCGCAAAGTTCACACCATCTTTCACCAAATTTTCCCCCATTAACCGCTATAACTTTATCACCTTTAGAAACTAAATTTGCAACAGCCGCTTCCATTGCTCCCGTACCCGAAGATACCAACGTATAGACAAGATTTTTAGTTTGAAAAAGGTACTTAAGGTTCTCTAAAGCTTTATTTTGTATATCTAAATACTGTGGCGTTCTGTGATGGATTGTATCTTTTGCTCCTTCTAATAAGATATCAACAGGTACCGGCGTTGGTCCAGGTGTCATCAAATAATTCTTTTTAAGCATCTTTGCCATTAAATATCCCTCCTCTTTATGAACTTAATGTGAAAAAATTCTTATTTTATTAAAAATTTTACCACATATTTCTTAAAATTATACAGATAATTTTTATCTGATTAATCGGTACTTTAAAAACTTAAAAAAGTTATACTTTGAAAGAAATTAATTTAATGTTATAATTAAAGGTGTAAGAAAATTCTAACAAGGAGCATTCTTAAGAAATGACTGTACCAAAAGAAGAAAAAATTATAGGGTTTCTTAAGATAGCTGCTAAATCTAACGGTATTGTATATGGCAAAATTGGAATAAGAAATTATTTAAAATCAAATAAAAAGAAAAAATTAATTTTATTACCTATAGATGTTGGTGAAAGAGTTAAAAAAGATGTTTTAAAAAGATGCGAAATTTTTAAAGTTTCATATATAGAAATTAAGAAAACAAAATATGAAATTTCTAAAATTATTGGTAAAGAAAACATAAGTGTAATTGGAATTACCAACGAGAGTCTCGCCGAGGCTATATTGGGTGAAATAAGTGATGATGGAGGTGGTTCATAGGTGTCGAAGACTCGAGTATACGAATTAGCAAAAGATTTAGGAATGAACTCAAAGGAACTCATGGAGTTTTTAGAAGAGCAATTGGATATAAAAGTTCGAAGTCATATGAGTACTTTGGAAGAAGAAACAGTGGAAACTATTAGAGAACTAATTGAGGAAGAAAGACAATTAAAAAAAGGTGAAAATAAAGAAAAATCAACTGTTGAAATCGAATCTAAATCAGAGGAATCAATTAAGGAACAAGAAATAAAGGAAGCATCAATTTCAGAAGCAGATTTAACTCTTGATAGGTTGGCAGAGGTTTTAAACTTAGAACAAAATCAAATAATCGCAGATATGTTTATGAAAGGAATAGCCTTAAGGCCCGGTCAAAAGTTAGAAAAGCCAATGGCTGAAAAGATAGCTTCTAATTATAATGTTATTTTAAATTTTGAAAAGGCTCAAAAATTATCTGAAAAAGAAGGAGAAGAAGATATCGAAGAAATTTTAGCAAAAAGGTGGAATGAGATTTACGAAAAAGAAAAAGATAGATTAGTTAATAGGCCTCCTGTTGTTACAATAATGGGACACGTTGATCATGGTAAAACAACTCTTTTAGATAAAATACGACATACACATGTAGCGGAAAAAGAAGAAGGGGGAATAACTCAATCTATAGGAGCTTATCAAATAGAATACAAAAATCAAAAAATAACTTTTATAGATACTCCGGGTCACGAAGCTTTTACTGAAATGAGAGCAAGAGGGGCACAAGTAACTGATATTGTGATTTTAGTGATTGCTGCAGACGATGGAGTAATGCCTCAAACAATCGAAGCATATAATCATGCAAAAAGCGCGAATGTCCCTGTAATAGTAGCAATAAATAAAATTGATAAACCAAATGCAAATGTAGACCTAACTAAACAACAAATGATCTCTAAATTGAATCTCGTTCCCGAAGATTGGGGAGGAGATACTATAACTGTTCCTATTTCTGCAAAGACATCTCAAGGAATAGATGATCTTTTGGAAATGATACTCTTAGTTGCTGAAATGCAAGATATAAAATGCATACCTGATGGAACCGCAAGGGCTGTAATAATTGAAAGTCGCATAGACAAAGCTATGGGGCCCTTAGGAACAGTTATAGTAAAAGATGGAATATTGAAAATCGGAGATGATTTTGTTGCTGGTGCAACATATGGAAGAGTAAGAAGAATGATAAACGATAAAGGACAGTCAATAAAAGAAGCTTCTCCTTCAACTCCTGTTCAAGTAGTAGGTTTTAACGGTGTTCCAAGTATGCACTCGATTTTATACGTTTTAGATTCAAAAGAGGAAGTTAGAGAAATTGCTGAGAAGGTTGCTGAAAGAGAAACGCAAAAAACTCAAAATGTATCTAAAAGGCATGTTAGACTCGAAGATATTATGCAAATGATGGAAAAAGAAGAGAAAAAAACATTAAATATTTTATTGAAAGCAAGTACTTACGGTGAAATAGAAGCTTTGAGAAACGCAATTCAAAAATTTGAAAATCCTGATATAGAGGTTAATATAATTCACGCAGGAATCGGAACAATTAGTACAAGTGATATTATGCTTGCATCTGCTTCAGATGCTATTATATTAGGATTTAGAGTTAAAATAGACTCTAAAGCTCTTAAAATGGCTGAAGCTGAAGGAATTCAAATTAGACGATACAGTATAATATTTGATTTAATTGACGATCTGAAGAAAGCTTTAGAAGGTATGCTTGAACCGGAAGAAAAAGAAGAAATAACAGGTTCTGGAGTTATAAAAGAAGAATTCAAAATAAAAGGTGTAGGAAAAATAGCTGGAGTTCAGTTAAACGAAGGTCAAGTTATGAAAAATGGTGGGGTAAGAATATATAGAAATGGAAGTTTGATTGCCGATGTAAAAATAACAAGCTTGAAACATTACAAAGATGAAGTCAATTCGGTAGACGCCCCTAAAGAATGTGGAATACAGTTTGAAAATTTTGAAGACTTTTCAAAGGGAGACGAATTAGAGTTCTATAAGATAGTAAAAGTAAAACGTCAATTAAATTTAGAAAATAGTACCAAGTGAATGGGTTAATAGCATACATTAAAGTTATATCTTCTAAAATTTTGAAATGTTTATATTTAATTTATTTATAAAATATAATCAAATCTGTTATTAAATTATTTCAGAGAAGTGAGGAAGATGGAAGAAGACTATAAAATAGTGGGCATAAGAGGAGCAACTTCTTTAAAAGAAGATCATCCATTAGAATTAACAGAAAAAGTTATTGAACTGTGGAATGAAATAATATCGAAAAATAAAATAAACAGGATTATATCGGTGATTTTCTCATTAACACCAGATATTAGGAGTTTAAATCCTGCTACTATTTTAAGAGAAAAGTTAGATCTCAACAATGTTCCATTCATGTGTTTGGAAGAAGCTTCTTTTAAAGATTCCCCAAAAAAAATTATACGGGTGCTGGTTATTTGTGAAAGCAGCACCCAATATTTTGTTTATTTACATGACGCAAAAAATTTAAGAACAAAAAAATAACAAAAGGAAAGAGGTGAAATGGTTGAAAGAAAATATAACTATGATTTACTTTGATTTAGATCACACATTATGGGACTTTGAAAGTAATTCAGAGGAAGCTTTAAAACTAGTTTATAAACACTATAATGATATATTAAAAAATATACCTTTAGAAGATTTTATCTATTCATATCATAAGATTAACAAACAGTTATGGGATATTTATAGAAAAAAAATGATAACTCAAGAAGAATTAAAGGTTTTGAGATTTGAAATAACTCTGAATTCTTTGAATGTAAAACATAGAGAAAATTTGGTGGAAGAAATGAATGATTTTTATTTAAACAGTTTATCAAATCAAAGTAAATTAATAGATGGAGCAAAGGAAATTTTAGATTATTTAAAAAGTGACTACGAACTCGGAATAATAACAAACGGATTTAAAGATACTCAAATCGCTAAGATGAGAAACTCTGGAATAGATTTTTATTTTAACATTTTAGTTACATCTGATGAAACAGGTTTCCCAAAGCCTGATGAAAAAATATTTAATTATGCCGTTTACAAAGCGGCAAGACCCAAAGAAGAAATAGTATACGTGGGTGATGATTTAGAGAACGATATTCTTCCAGCTCTAAAATTTGGTATTAACGCCATATGGTTTAAAAATCATGATGTAATTAATTCAAATTTAATTGACGAAAAAGATATTGTGAAAATAAATCATCTCTTTGAACTTAAAGAAATTTTTTAGATTTCTCTCAAATAATAAATTCCCTTTTTTATTGCCATTAATTCTTGACCACTTATTATATCTTTGAATTTTTTTTCTAATTTATACGATTCTTTTCCTAAATAAATTGCTATAGTTAATTCATTTGTATTATCTTGATTTTTATTGAACATGAGCAAATCTTCTTCACATCTTATAAGTTTGTATGTCCCTTCTGAAAGACAACTATAGTTTTTTCGTAAATTTATTAATTTTTTTGTGTAAATAAAGATCTCTTTTTCTAAATCGGTCCAACTATCTTTAAACTTCATAGCAACTCTTCCACTTTCGAAAAAATGTTCTATACTCGGATCTCCACTTAAAGCTATTTCCGTTCCATATTCTAAAATAACATTCCCTGTTAAAGCCATTAATAATCCCAAAGCGATCTTAAAAGTTTCTGTATCTTTACATATATCTATAAATCTTGGTAAATCATGATTTTCAATAAAGTATGTTAATTGAAAATCATTTTCATTCAATTTATTTGACATTATAATTTGATTATATAAATCACCTAAATTCCCTTTTTTATTACCTAAAATTTCTTTAATACTATCATAAGTAGCAAAATCAAATAAACTGGTAAAACGTTGGGCATCTCTACCTTTAAATGTTTTCAATAAATTAAAATTTTCCTGCTTATTTCCTTCATCCTCCCATACTTCTCCAATTATTATTACATCATCTCTTATCTGCCTCATTCTATTATTGAATTTCTCTAAAAAATTTAGTGGTAACCCTAAAGCATGGTCTAATCTAAATCCACCTAAATCAAAATTTGTAAGCCAGTATTCGCCTACTCTAATCAAAAACTCCTGCGTATCTTCATCACTTAAATTCCAGAATAAAAAAGATTTTTGCCATCTTTCTTCTTGAACAGATTGAGGCGGCTCTGTTTTTACCTTTAATTCCTTTGGAATAGAATTAAAATCATAGTTTTTAGAAGCATGGTTTAAAACTAAATCTATAATAACTTTTATTTTCCTCTTATGTGATTCAGAGATTAGTTTTTGTAGAACAGCTTTACTTTCTTGAGGAGCTAAACATGCAATATTTTCAGAGATTGAAAAATAATTTGTTACATCGTAACCATGTGTTGTTTCTGATTTAAAAATTGGTCCCAGATACAGTAAATCTATTCCTAAATCTTTTAAATAATCTAATTCTTCAATTATTCCTTGTAAATCACCATTTATTGCATTTTTTTCATAATACTTGTAAGTTTCCTTAGGAAGGTCGTTACTTATATCTCCATTTTTAAAGAATTTTATTAATATATGATATCCAATAAACATAAGTTATACCACCTCGTGTAATTTTGAAATATTCTATCATTTAAATTTTAAAGTTATGAAAACGTTTCCTTAAATTAATGCTTTTCTGAATAAACCGAAACTATGATATAATTTTAAAAAATTAAATAACTTAAGGTGAAAAATTCTTATGAGAAAAAAAACATTTTGCATGTTACTATTTTTTATAATAAGTTTCATGGGACTATCTGCTAATCTATCTAAAGATAGGATGGTTATAAATTTAAATGATAATACATGGATTAGCAAACAAATAGCAGAAAAAATCAAGAATGTTGGAAGTTACATGTACAATACAGAAATTAAAGATATTAATTCGCATTCTAATTTATCTGAAGGTTATGATGTTGTCTTAAATATTTATACAAATTCCAAAGAAAATGTAACTACAGCCTTTGGATATTTCCATGGAGGAACTTTTTCTTATTCTGACAAAAATTTAGAAACAGCTGATTGGGTAGAAAAATTTTCTGTAAAGGCTTTGGAAATAGTTTCTATGCAAAGATTCTTGTATAGTGATAACTGGGATTTTTTACAGCTAACCTTTTGGAAAGGAGTAGATGAATACCCAGTATTTCAAAACAATAAACTATATTTCATAAGTGATAGATATATAGGTAATAGAGAAGTTTATATATTTAACTTTGAAACAGGAACAGAAGAAAAAATTTCTTTAGAATATTCAGCTGAATACTTTCCTGACATCTCACCTAATGAGAATTTTTTAGTTTTTCAAACAAGTATGTTTGGAAAATGGGATATTGTTTTGTACAATCTTAAAACCAAAGAAATTTCAAGAGTGAACCCTCCAGGCAAAAATGCTTACTCGCCTTATTTTTATGACAATACCTTGATTTTATTTACAATGGAAGAAGATACTAATCAACACACGGAGATCTGGATTTATGATCTATTTTATAATAAACTCGAAAAATTGAGTGATTCTAAAGATATTTTAAAATTTAGACCTGTAAAGTGGGATAGTAACAAAATCAGTTTTTATGGGGTCGATTTAAATAATGCTGATATGAATTTGTATTATTTAGATGATAATAATGAAATATTTCCTTTAATAAAAACTTCTAAAAATCAAACAGATAATTGGTCTAATGGTTCCAATTTATTGGTTTTTTCTGAATTTGATGGGAGATACTTCAATATTTACGAATATAATAATGAAGAAAAAAGAAATTTGACTAAATCAATGACCAATGATTGTTTTTATCCATCTTACTCCCCTGATAAAAAATATATTTTTTTCACAAATTATTATTTAGAATCAGATATTTTTGTTGCTAATAGGCGAGTTGTTTTTGGAGAAAATGAATAATTGTATGTTTTAGACTTT
This sequence comes from Petrotoga sp. 9PWA.NaAc.5.4, assembly GCF_002895485.1. Lineage (NCBI taxonomy): Bacteria > Thermotogati > Thermotogota > Thermotogae > Petrotogales > Petrotogaceae > Petrotoga > Petrotoga sp. 9PWA.NaAc.5.4. Next base: position 32,933 of record NZ_AZRK01000013.1, on the reverse strand, counting down.
AAAATTTTTTTGAAAATCAATTGCTTTGAATCCCATTGTATGATATAATAATTAATGAAAAGATTAAAAAATATGGTGTTACCATTTTTTCCATTATTAGGGCTAAATGCCAAGGGAGGCGGGACTGTGGACAAAAAACCTGAAAAAGATAAGAAAGATAAAAAAGGTAAGCCACAGGACAATCAAAAGAAAGATAAAAAGTAGTAAAACTAAGGATTAAAAAGTAATAAAAAAGGCGGCGGAATGCCGTCTTTCATTTTTTTGCTTTTATTTAATAAAATATGCTATAATTTCATTAATAAAAATTCATTTTTATTAAATTTTAAAGTTTTTCCTTAAGAAATATAAATATGGAGTGGTTAAAATCTCGAAAAATTTGGAAGGACAAGTTGAAGACAAAGATTTAAAAACAAAATCTAACGTCAAATTTTTAAAAAAATTTTTTAAGTTGATAGGAACTATTTTTGTATTTCTTTTGTTTTTTTGGAATTTTCTTTTAGCTTTTTTTATTGTTTTGTTGTTAAATTTGAAAACAATAAGAAAATCAATACTTGGACGTCTTCCATTAGAAGTGAAAAAAATTCTTATAATGGTCCTCATACATTTGTATATAAGGAAGAAACAGTTCCGTTGAAATTTGACATATATTTTCCTTCAAAAAAGAAAAATGCCTTTCCCGTTGTTTTCTTTGCACATGGGGGAGGCTGGATAACTGGAAGTAGAAAGTTGGCAAGTGCTACTGCCTGGGCAAAATTTTTAGCCAGTAGGGGATTTGCGGTAGTTTCCATTGATTATAGGTATGCTTATTTTCACAAATATGAAGCATTAATAGAAGATTATTCTAACGCTTTGCAATATATAAAAACTCATGCTAAGGATTTAAATATTGATAAAAACAAAATTATCTTAATGGGAACATCTGCAGGCGGTACATTATCTCTTTATTATGCTGCTTATCATACCTTTAATCATAATTGGGAGGAAATGCAAGGTATAACAGGAGTAGTTTCATGGTATGCGCCAGCAGATCTATTAGACTTATGGAATCAACAAGTTGAATCACTCTTTGCAAAGTTTGCAATTACTACTACTATGAAAGGATCTCCGAAAAGAAAAATAGAAGATTATAAATTGTATTCTCCCATAAATTATGTCTCTAAATATATGATCCCAACACTTTTGGTTCATGGTAAAAAAGACACTACTGTTCCTGTAGATTCTTCTATAAAACTTTATAAAAAATTAAAAGAATTTGGAGTCGATGTTTCTTTACTTATTCATCCTAAAGGAGATCATTCTTTTGAATTAGAGTTAAAAGATTTTTTGACGATAAAATTTGTTGAAAAAACAGTGAATTTTATGAAGGAAGTTTGTGAGAAAGAAAAATCTGTTGTTTTAAACTAATTTTTAGGGAGTGTATAAAATGTCTGTAAATTTTAATTATGTTAAGAAAGAGATAGATTTTTCAAAAGCATATTTAAATAAAGGAAAAATGTTTAAAGAATCTCTAATAAAATTTGATTCTTTATATAGTTTTCCTAAAAAAGGTACTAAAACGATAGAACTTTATCTTTTTGAACCTAAACAAAAAGCTGTTGGGTCTGTTTTAATTCTTCATGGATTGGGAACTAAAAATATAACCTATATTCTAAGAATAGGTCGTTATTTTTCTCATTTAGGCGTTAGAGCAATTGTTCCTATTCTTCCTGATAATTATACAAGAACATCAGATGGTTCTACAAGTGGGAAAAATTACTTTTCTGATAGCATGGAAAAGATTTCAAACACCTGGGAACATGCTGTGGTAGATATATTAACTATATTGGATTTTCTTAAAGCACATGAATTATGGCATGAAAAAAATTGTTTAATCGGATATTGTTTAGGAGGTATGATTTCAGTTATAGTCAATGCTTTAAGCTCAAGTATTAATCATAATTTTATAATTGCCAGTGGTGGAAACATGGCTGAACTTATTTGGCATTCTCCCACTCTCGAATATGCAAGAAGGGAGCTATTAAATAATAAAGACGAATCAACTTTTTTGGATAATAAAGACCTTTTGATAAAAACTTTTAATGATGCTTTTAAAGAATTAGAAAGGTTTAGATCTGTTGATGAAATTTTAAATAGTAATATTCATCCTTTATTAAAGGTTGATCCGGCAATATACGCTAAATTTGTTCCACGAGAAAAAGTTACTTTTTTGGAAGCTGCCTTTGATATGACTTTACCAAAAAGCACAAGAAAAATACTTTGGCTCAATTTAGGAAAACCAAACAAAATAGTGTTGCCTATAGACCATATAAGTTGGTTACCTTTTCAAAGATTGATTTCTAATATCATTGTGAATCAAATGAAATTTGAAGGAATAGCTTACCAGTTTATTAATCTTAAATATATCGCTAAGTTTGAAAAATAAAAAGGGCGATTGCCCTTTTCCTGAAGCTAACACCTGAAGTAACCTAAAAAATACTATAGACAATGTAGACGTCTATAGTATTTTAATTTTTTAATGTAGGAATTTAAAATGGAAAAGTTATATGAGATAAGTTAAATATATTTAGCGAAGATTCATTATTAGGGATAGAAATTTCTTTATCTTTAACAAGTTTTTCTAAATAAGCTAATTCAGCTATCGCCTCATTAGGTACCATCCCTTTTGTATATTTCATTTGCGAAAGACCTACTGCATCATCAGCTATTCCTAACACGTGATGTCCTGATTGAAAAACTCTGTCAAAGATTGCGGATGAAATTCCTTCAAAAGTTGCAACATCTACCTTTTTTCTCGAACTCGTTAAAACATAGCCAGGAGCCATAAAATCTTGATCCATATCATACCCTATTACAAAATATCCCATTCCTTTTTCATAGTATTTATCTATTATTTGATGTAATGGAGCATTCATTGGTAGTTCATAAAAAGAAGAACCTTTTTCTTTTGCAGCATCTATAACTGCTCCCGTTGTTACTCCTGTAAATACTATGTCAGCTCCCAGATTATATTGAGAAAGGGCTATTTGCTTTGTTTTTCCAGCATCTGTAAAACTGCCTACATAACCCGTTATAACTTCAACTTTTTTACCTTTAATGTCATTGTAGGCTTTTACTCCTGATTTATAACCTATTTCATATCTTTTTACTGGAGGAATTTCCAATCCTCCAATAAAGCCTACTTTGTTAGTTTTTGACATAGAAGCCGCAATATATCCTAATAAAAAGCCGGCTTCTTCTTCTTTAAAAGTATAAAGAGCAAGATTTCCGGGAATAATTTGACCTGGGGAAGGTTCGATATCAATTCCGATGAAATATGTATCTGGATATTGAGCTGCAACACTAAAAAGTACGTCAGACATTAAAAAACCTACTCCCACAACTAAATCAGCATTTTGAGCCGCTCTACTCAAATTCGATAAATAATCAGTCTGTTCTTTAGAAATAATAACGTCACCTTCAACACCTTTAAACTCTCTTACTGCCATTTGAATGCCTTCCCAAGTTCCGTCATTAAATGATTTGTCTCCTAATCCACCTGCATCAGTAACCATAACGACCTTAAACGAAAAACTGCTTGTTAGAATAAGAACCATAAATAAAAGTATCGATGTAAACTTTTTCATGCTTTATCTCCTCCCTAAATATAAAATTACTGCCTTTAAAAATTATGAAATTCATATTTTATAAGTATCTTAGTGTTTAACTTTTTAGAAAATACCTCCCCGCTTCTAATCCTTACTAATTCCCAATTTCTTTAATCTTTTCAGTACTTGTAGCCAGGAAAGAGCGAAAGGACTACGCCCTAAACTCTTTATAAATTCAAAAGCTTATTATTAAAAAATTTTCATTTCTAAAGTCTTTAAAATATAAAACTCAAAAATAATTTTATTCATCAAAAATAATTTTACCATTTACAATTTCAGTTGTAAATAATAAAATAAAAGCCAATATCAAAAGAAAAGCAGGAAATAATGAAATATTAATATACTCGGCAATTAAACCAAATAAGAGGGGTGTAAAAGTAGAACCACTATAAGCAAACGCCATCTGAACACCCATCATTGACTGAGAAAGTTCTTTACCAAATATCCTGGGAGTCTGATGAAGCATGCTAGGATAAATAGGTGCACAGCCTAACCCTATAAAGGATAATCCAATAGGAATTTTCCAAACGGGCAAAGGCAGTATAATCAGTGTAATTCCAACAAAAATAATACTTAAACCAATTTTGATTAATTGTTTGTTTGAAAATCTAATGGACATAAAACCAGAAAAAAAACGACCTATAGTGATTCCTAAATAATAAACAGATGTCCAAAAAGCGGCAATCTCTGATAACACTCCATAATTATTTACCGCATAACTGCTTGCCCAAAGTCCGGTTGTTAATTCTAAAGAACAGTAAGAAAAAAAAGCAAGTAATGCCATCTTAGATTTTGGAATTTTTAAAATTTGAGATAAAGAAAGTGCTTTAATATCTTCTCCTTTATTACCATGGTTTTGTGTTCTCTTTTTTTCTATTGGTGAGTTATTCCAAAGTGGGAGAGATATTATTAAAACAACAACTAAAACACTTTGAATGATGCCTATTGTTATATAACCCATATTCCAGTTATTATTCTTTGCAAGCCAAAAAGACATAATTACAGGTCCTGTTGTTACTCCGACTCCCCAAAAGCTATGCAACCAATTCATGTGTTTTGCTTCATAATGCAAGGCAACAAAGTTATTCAAAGCAGCATCAACTGAGCCTGCACCTAATCCAAGAGGAATTGCAAGAAACAACAAAAGAAAAAAAGAATGAGATAAGCCAAAACCAATTAACGCGATAGCTGTCATTGATACACTCACTAAGGTAACTCTTCCCGTTCCGAATCTTTTTATAAATCTCGCGCTCAAAAAACTTGAAACTACAGTTCCTAATGAGACTATCATTGAAAGGATTCCTGCATATGAAACAGAAACAGATAAATCTTTATACATGACTGGCCAAGCAGATCCCAAAAGGGAGTCAGGTAAGCCGAGACTGATGAAAGATATGTAAATGATTACGAGTAAAGCTAACATGCAAACCTCCAGAATATTAGTAGGTTTAATTTTTTTATTATATTTTAATAATTGGCTAATTACATTGTAGCTTTTATTATTATATCATCTTGAATCAAGTTATAAAAAAATTTATCTCTTTATTTAAAATTAACAAACTAACTACATAAAGTATTAAAACCTATGATAAGTGAAAGTCTAATTTGTTCTACTTTCTCTTTTATTAACTGTCTTCTATATTTTCCATTGAAATAAATTACAATAAATTATGTAGAAAATAAATAAAAGAGAGAATAAAATCAATTTAAAAATAAAAGAGGCATCGCTGCCCCCTTTTTATTTAACTATCTTTTCTTCCATTATATACTTATCTATTCCTTGTGCTGCTCGATGCCCGTCAGCAATTCCATGTATGATGTCTGGCCCATTTACTATATCTCCACCTGCAAACAGCCAAGGTACTCCTTTAACTTGACCGTATTCGTTTGTTTTGATTTTTCCTCTTTCTATCGTTATTTTATTTTGTATATCTTCTGGTAAATAAGAATAATCTGGAGCTTGTCCTACGGTCATAACAACCATGTCTGCTTCAACCATCATTGTTTTTGATTCATCATATTTTGGATTAAATCTTCCATTTTCATCAAATACTTCTACACATTTTTTAAATAGTACCCCTTTCAATTTGCCGTCTTCAACTACTACTTTTACTGGTCCCCAGCCAAGATGAAAGTTTACTCCCTCTTCTTTACCCTCTACAATTTCATCTTCGTCTGCGGGCATTTCATCGAAAGTTCTTTCTAAACTTAATACATGAACTTCCGATTCACCATTTTCTAAGTTTTGAAGTCTAAGCATAGATCTTGCAACATCCATTGCTACATTTCCTCCACCAATAACCACTAATGATTTAGGAATGTATGGCTTTGATCCTTCTCCTCTTACGTAGTTTTTCATTTCTTCTAAAATAGTCAAGGAATCATAGACTTTTTCGTGGTCTGCTCCCTCAATTGGCAGTTTCCTCCCTTTGTTAAATCCTGTAGATGCGAATATTACATCGCATTTTTCCCTTAATTCTTCTAAGGTGATATCTTTCCCAACTTTTGTGTTTGTTATTATTTTTACTCCCAAAGATTTTATATAATTGACATCTTGCTCAAAGGCATAATCCGGTAATCTATAAGAAGGGCCACCGTAGTTAAGTACTCCTCCAGGCCTGTTTTTTTCTTCGTATATGGTTATTTCATATCCCATCAGAGATAGAAAGTATGCAGCAGAAAGCCCGGCAGGTCCTGCTCCTATTATAGCAACTTTGGCGTTTGCCCTTTTTATAACTTCTTGATTCAAAATTTCTCTATATTTTTCTTGGGGAACATTGTCTACTATATATCTTTTCAACCATCTAATAGCAACGGGTTCTCCTCTATGACCTATGGAACATACAGTTTCACATTTGTGTGTGCACATTCTTCCACAAACTGCTGGCAATGGATTGGTCTTGTAAAGATCTTTTAACCCTGTTTCAAGGTCGTCTATATAGATATCTCTTATATAATCTGCTATATTCATATGTGCAGGACAAGTTTTTTCACATATACTACAATCTACACAACGAGAAGCCTCTTTTATCGCCTGCTCTTTTGAAAATCCCTTAACCATTTCAATAAAGGATGTTTTTCTGACTTCTGGTGGATCGATTTCCATTTCTTCTCTTTCTAAACCAAGTAGATCTGAATTTTCATCTCTAACGTAACCAAGTGATTTTTTCATTCTATGAATCCCATCTTCTGTAGGTATAAAAAAGAAGGTGCTTGGATCTTTTGATATATGTAAATATTCTTTTGTCATTTGCAATGAACCCGTCGTACATATATCCACACACAATCCACAAAAACTACATCTTCCATAATCTATTGAAGGTCTTTCTGCTTTGGACCCTTCGACGTCTGGAAGTTCTTTAAATTCTATCATTGTTATGGCATCAGTAGGACATATTTTTGAGCAAGTTCCACAACCTATGCATTTTTCCCAATCATTTACATGAAATCCTCTATACCTATCAGATGCTTCTCGAGGAGTAGTTAATATGTCATCCATGGGAATAGTTACAGGCTTTCTTGTTAGATACTTCCACGCTTTTGCAGGAGCAAAAAAACTTTTTTCAGGTGTTTTCATTTTCATTGTTCACCTCTTTTATTAATTTTATCTATTATCGATCAATTTCAGGAGGACATACTCCCATTGTTTCCATCCAAAGAGCTGCATCTTCAATTCTAATTCCAGGCATATATTTTTCCACTCCCAATAATCCTTGGGGATACGAAGCCCCTTTAACAGCTACCCTATAAGGTTTATCTTCTCCTTCAGAAACCAAGTAATACCCGTATTCTCCTCTGGTACATTCAATATGTGTATAAACTTGTCCTTTTGGCACTCTCCATCGTAAAGCATTTCCAACAGAAATTTTGTTCCATACTTTTCCTTCTTTTGGCATCTTTTCTATTGTTTGCCTTATTATTTTTATACTCTGATATATTTCTATATATTTAAAATAGAGTCTTGTGTACCCATCAGAGTAATTTGCAGTTGGAACGTAGAAATCAACTTGATCATACCTTGCGTAAGGATCAACTTTTCTTATATCATAGGCTTCTCCTACAGCTGATCTCATTCCAATACCAGTAACGCCTAATTCCCAAACAACCTCTGCAGGTAATAATATTTTATCTTTTGTTCTTCTAATGACTAATGGATTTTTAAGTATTAAATCTTCATACTCTGGAAGTCTGCTCTCCAAGTAATCAAGAAAACTTTTGATCTTCTCTAACGTTTCTTTGTTTATATCTTTTCTAACACCACCTGGTACTATGTACATATGGTATATTCTTGCGCCTGTTATTTCTTCAAATATATCTAAAATTAAATCCCTATCAGCAAGACCCCAATTTGGTCCCGTATATAAACCTACTGGTCCACCTATACCTCCCAAAGACATCAAATGATTCGCTATTCTTGCCAATTCTAAGATAATCATTCGAATCCAATGAGCTCTTTCAGGTACTTCCACTCCGGTTAATTCTTCTATCGCCATAGCATACACCATTTCATTTATATCTGGTTCTGGAACACATATCCTCGGAATTAATGCAAGATTATTCATCCAATATCTTCTTTCCATAAGTTTTTCAAACCCTCTATGTAACATACCTGGCATAGGCCTTGCTCTAACTATGGTATCTCCATCTACATACATGTGAACACTGTAATTACCATGCATACCAGGATGATTAGGCCCTAAGTATAATTTAAGTTCTTTCACTTTTTTCACCTTCTATTGCCACTTTCTTCGCAACTTCAACATCGTACTGTCTATCAGGAAATTTTCTTTTTGAATATTCCAAAGGATCAAAGTCTTTTCTTAAAGGCGGTTTATCATCCCACAACTCTAAAAACAGCGGCTTTTCAGAATCCTCATTACCTTCGAATTTTACACCAAAGAATTCATGTACATCTCTTTCGTAGTACTTGGCACCTGGGAAAATATTAACTATACTAATATATTGAGGATTTTCTCTTTCTATTTTGGTTCTTACTATGAATGTTTTAGCGTTTGTCCAATTGAATAATATATAAACTAATTCAAACTTGTTTTCCTTTATCCAATCTACACAAGTCAATAAGCTTAACTGTTTCCAACCTAAACTCTTTAAGTAAGTCAATACAGCGGGTAGATCGTTTTGATCAACGGTAATACTTATTTCATTATTTTTCGGCGTAGAATACTCTTTTATATCGTAGCTTTTTTCTAAGATACTTATAATACTTTTAGAATCATTCGTGAAATTCATCTTTTACGTACACCTCCCCTAAGGAACGGATCTGGTTTTTTCTGTACCATTCGTAGTTTTCTACATATTTTTTCCATCCATTAGCTTCACCCTTTGTTATCATGTTTTCTAAGGTCTTAAAAGTATTCATTATTGCTTCAGGTCGTGGCATACACCCTGCAACGTATAAATCTACAGGAAGATAGTAATCGAGTCTATTTATCACAGCATAAGAATCATAATATATTCCTCCATTTATAGTACAAGAACCGAATCCAACAAGATATTTTGGAAACATCATTTGTTCGTAAGTGTATATTACTCTTCTTAATGTTTTAACGCTTAGATAACCAGTTATCAATAAAACGTCTGCTTGACGAGGAGTTGCCATAGGTCCCATTCCTAATCTTTCCATGTCAAATCTTGCTGTCATAGTAGGAGGTAACTCAACTGCTCCGCAACCTGTACAATAGTGAAGCATCCAAAGGGATTTTCCTCTAAATATATTCCTTATCTTTTCCCAAAACGTCGTAGTATCGTTTAAATCTTCTTCGAAAATATTTACTTCTGTTATTTGGTCTTTGTTACTCATACGTTCACCCCCAGTCCTGTAAAAATCACTATAGCTGTTTGAATAAGAGAAAGAATGATTGGCACTCTGTAGAAATATGTAACCACGTTTTCTATTCTAAAACGAGCCGATACACTGTATATTAAAGTTACTAATGTATAGACCAAAAAGTATTTTATTAGATATTCCAATAAGTTCCCTCCACCTAAAAATAGGTTCACAAATAATCCTACTTCTACTAAAGTAGCAAATTCATGTTGTAACATCAACATACCGAAATGTTTACCTCCGTATTCAACCATAGGTCCCGAAGCTATTTCTGTTGGGGCTATGGGGGTATCAAAAGGCACTTTAGTTAACATACCCAAAAGAGAGATAAAAGCTACTATTGCACCAAGAGGCATGGTAAAGATATGCCATCCTAAAATCCCATTTATTTGTTGTATATGGGCTAATTCACTTAAAGAAGAAGTGCCGTATGCATGTATCATTGCAAATACTACAATCATAAAAGGAACTTCATAGGCAAGCATTTGAGTTAATGCCCTCATTATACCTATACCCGCCCAAGCATTTCCTGATCCAGAAGCACTCATTGCCATACCTAATGATCCTACTGCTAAAAGATAAACAACCACAAAGAAATTATCTAAACCTTCAAAAGCCACTATATTTCCAAAAGGCAAAAACATAAAAGTAGCTATTGTTCCACCTAAAGCCATCATAACTCCAAAATCATATATAAAACCATGGGATATGGATGATTTTGATAACGCTTTAAATATATCCATAAATGTTTGGTACCATGGAGGTCCCACTCTTCTATGAACCTTAGCTGTAACTTTTCTTTGAATCCCATCTAAGCTTAATTGCCATAAAAAACCAACGATAATTACCAATAATGCTATCAAGTAACTCATAATTTATCACCCCAGAAAAAGGCTATTGTTATTATTACTGAGATCCAAAATACTCCTGTAGAAACATTTGAAGAGAAAAACCAACTTTTCACAAGTTGCCCAAACTCACTTACCCTAAGAGCTATGGCTTCATAAAATTTTTCTATAGACGGATGATTTTTGTATAGCCTTTCAAAAGGCGCGTAATAGCTTTTAGCGTAATGGTAAGATTCGGGATCGTATATAAATTCACCTGCTGTGTAGGTATTCATCTGATCTACAGGTTCTGCTTTTTTATGTGTGTAAAAAATCACGGCTGCTATAATGAAACCTATTACAAAAACTAATGTTATAACGATAGAATCCCACATACCGCTGAAAGAATAAATTTTTGAACCTTCTATAGTTATTGGTGTTATATTTAAAGAACCTTGAATTTTTGATATAAATGCCAGCATATGAGAAGGCATTACACCAAAATAAATTGTAAGCAATGACATTACAAACATTGGAATTTGCATTAAAAATGGAACTTCTTTCACATCATTATACTTTGGAGACAATTGGCCCAAAAATACGGTAGCCAATGGCCTGAAAACATACATGAAAGAACCTATGCTTCCAAAAAAGGCAGCAAATGCCATAAACATAAGACCCTTATTTGCTAATCCTTGGAATATTAACCATTTTGAAGCAAATCCACTCATAGGCGGAATCCCTGCCATTGAAATTATGGCTATTAAATAAGCAGCAAAGGTTACCGGCATCTTTTTTATCAAACCACCTAATTCATTCATATTGGTCGTTCCCGTTCTATAAGCCACTGCTCCAATCGTTAAAAACATGGCAGCTGACGCCATTGCATGATTGAAAATATGCATCATTCCACCAGCAAATCCCACCTGATCTAAAAGAGATATACCAATCAATATGTATCCCCCATTTGCTACTGTTGAATAAGCAATAAGCCTTTTAGCATCTTCTTGCTTTATTGCCATAAGGGTTCCAACTATTATACTTATTGCTCCTAACACCATCACTATGTAATTTTCATAAGGAACTCCAATTATTTTAATATGTTTTGAAAATATCTGCGAAGTGGGAATAACCGCACTAATCAGTAAAGCAATAAACCCTCCCATTTTAACCAATCCACCTGATAGAACAGGGGAGAAGGTGTTAGGTGCATTCCCGTGAGCTATTGGGAGCCAAGTGTGAAATGGGAAAATACCAAGTTTTGTTAGACCGGCTATTATGATTAAAAAATAAGCTATAATTGCTGTGTTAGGACTATCGATTAAATTCTGCGAAATGGTATTAATATCAAAAGTCTGATAAAGTGAGTATAAATACATTATCGCAAAAAACATCGAAAAGGAACCGATTGTACTGATAGTGTAGTAAACTACCGATGCCTTTCTTGATTTACCAAGAGGGATTATAAACAAAGATGACCAAACTACCATTTCCCAAAATATAAAGAGAGTCAAAAAATCTTTGGCATAAAAAACACCTAAAGTAGACACTACAGAAAACACATAGAGCATATTGTACGAAGCGGGATTGATTAACTTTTCTACCCAATAAGGATTGAAAAAAGAAACAAGAAAATAAGTTAAAACCATTATTATGGAAAAATACCATCCATAGTTTGAAGTAACTAATTGCAAAGAAAAATCACCAAAATTAATTAAATTGAAAATGCTTCCGGCATCGTTCATATACCCAAATAAGAATATCAAAATAAACAACGTTGAAAAGATTGTACAGTAACTACCCAATTTTTTATTAACTTTGGTTAAAACAAAAGTTAAAAGCGAAGCAAGTAGACCAATTAATAAAAGAGAGTTCAAAGCCATCTATATCACTCCCTGTGGAATATAGGATATTAAACTACTTAAAGTCTCAGAAGCATTATTTACAAAGCTACTAAAAAGTTCTGGATAAATTCCTCCCACTATCAATAAAAAACCAATAACTACAGCTAAAACATTTATAACAAATATTTTGCTCATTGAAAATTTTGTAGTTAGTTTTTCAGTTGCTTCTTCATGTTCTTCTCCAGGCACCCACAGTTTAACTAACATCCTAATGTAATAAACACCTTCAATCAAACTACCAAAAAGTATTAAGACAGGAAAATACCAATTGGAAGAAAAAGCGATATTTACTATATTAAATTTTGCGTAAAATCCAAAAAATAGAGGTAATCCGATCAAAGATAAAGCTGAGACAGTAAAACCAAATCCTACCAGTGGGTATTTCCTAAAAATACCCGCAGAGGCATCTATTGCATCGCTTGAATTATTATCATATATATTAGCAGCGGTAGAGAACATTATTGTTTTAGCAAAAGCTTTATTAATCAGTTGAAGAATTGCAGCATATCCTCCCCCCATTAGAAACAAGCCCGTTATTAAACCCGCTTGTCCAATACTGGAAAAGGTAAGAATCTCTCTCATATTTCTTGAAGATGATGCCGATACCTCTGCAAAGATAAAAGTTATGAACGAGATCGTAATAATTATGTTGAATAAAGTTCCTGAAATTTGAAGTATATTAGAAAAAAATCTTCCAAAAATTAACAAAGTAGTTGATGCATAAACGGCAGAAAAAAGAGGCGCCGTTAAAGAATTTGTATTTGAATAAATTCCTCTTACCCATCCATTAAAAGGTAATAACTTTGCCTCAACTGCAAGACCCGCGAAGATAAGAATAGTAACTAAGAGTTGGATATTTAAGGACAGATTTATAAAATTATTGGCTAAATCTACCATATTTAAACTACCTATAACGTTATATACCACTATTATTCCCAATAGATATAAACTTGAACCTATAGAACTTAGTATTAAATAATTAAAAGTATGAAGAAATTTTTTATGCAACGTCGAGAGTATGTAAGCAGAGATGGTTGTTATTTCTAAAAAAACATAAAAATTAAATAAGTCGTTAGTAAGAATCATACCGTTCAACCCTGCTAAAGCTATTAATAAAACTATAGAATAACTCTTTATATTTTTAAAACCAACTAAGATAGAAACCAAAAATAATACATTTACCAAGATTATCCCAAAAAATGAATAATTATCTACAAGTAAATTGATACCAAAAGGTGGTTGCCACCCTCCAATTTCATAACTTCCATTTTGAACGAAAAGAAGAAATATAATATTTAAAAAAGAAGCCATTAACAACAAAAATTTAGAAGACTTCTTGAAAATCGTTGCTAAAAATGCAAAAAGCAAAGGTATAACTATTAAAAGAATTGGATTAATCATCTTTACCACCTCTAATTTCATCTATCTCTAAAGAACCTTTTTCTTCGTATATTTTTCTTATAAAAGTAAGACCTAAAGCAGTGATACCAAACCCTATAACTATGGCTGTTAAGACCAAAGCTTGAGGCAAAGGATCAACGTAATTAGTTGTAGATTCAAATGTAATTATAGGTGCCGTACCATCTTTTATATATCCAATAGAGATGATGAAAAGGTTTAAACCTAATTCAAGAATATTCAAAGAAATAAGCATTTTTATAAGATTTTTTGATGATAGTAACCCATATATTCCTATAAAAAATAATCCCAAAAATAAGTACTGAATCATGCTTTTTCCCCCTCTGAAAGAAAGTCACCTATAATATTCGATAACTCCGACCCAACTTTTAAACCTATAAGTACATATAAAATAGGGGTTAAACCTGCACTGAAAAGTTCTCCTATTTTCCCTGAAGGTAAAAAGTTGTATAAAAATGAATTAAACACAAACAACCCAATTAATCCTAAAACAATTATTAAAATTCCGGAAGTTCCTTCAAGAATATTAAAAGTATTCATTTTTTCTTTAAAATTATCATCACTTAGATACATCAATAAAATCGAAGAAGCTATCATAGCTCCTCCTGGGAAGCCTCCACCTGGTGTTAAATGGCCGTGTATGAATATATATATACCAACAATTAATATTATTCCCGTTATGATTCTTACGCCTGCTCTCAAAATAAAATTAGGTTTTATTCTGAACTTTAACCTTTCACCACCTATATTTAAAAGTAAAGAAACCCCTAAGGCAGAAACAAATAAAACAGTTATCTCTCCCAAAGTATCAAATGATCTATAATTAACCACTATAGAAGTAACTATGTTCGCTGAGCCTGTTTCAGGATAGGGTCTATTCTCATCTACGCTTTTGTCTACATATCTTCGAGATACTGTACTATTTAAATCTTTCTCCCCATATTTTGGAAACAAATTCTGTGATTCAAAAAGTAAAGAAAATACAAAGAAAGCTATTGCAAATGTCAACAATGCAGAAATAAACTTCTTCATTAATTCTCACCACTCTTTTTCATAAACATTAGAGTAAAAACGAATAAAGATGTCATCAAACCCGAACCTATAACAGCCTGAGTTATTGCAACATCAGGGGCTTTCATTATTACAAATTCAACTACTGAAAGAAGAGAGGTTATAGAAAGAAAAATAATAGAGTTTAGCATTTTTTTTGATTCAATGGCCATTAAAGCAAACAAGATCATCAGAAAACCTATTATTACACTGATGATTTCAATCATCTTTTCTCATCTCCTGCTCTTGATATAATAACTTTAAATCATCTCTTTGTAATTTCGTTGTTTTTGCCTTGTGTAAGTAAGAAGCTCTCGCTAATGTTGAACTACCAACAGGATTTGTTATGGTCATAAAAACAACTAATATAATTATTTTCATAAACCATGTTGGATTTAAAAACCCGATTCCTAAAATTAAAGAAAAAGCACCTAAAGTCGTTGCTTTAGAACCAGCCTGTATTCTATTGAAAACATCAGGCATCCTAAATATCCCAAGTCCTCCTAAAAAATAAAATACCCCTCCAATAATTAACAAAATATACCCAATTATATTCATTTTTTCGCCTCCAAATATCTTGCGATTACTACAGTTTCTAAAAAAGAAAGAACTCCATAAACAATGGCTATATCAAGGTATAAATCGCTCTTAAAAATATGTGATAAAAGCACCAATATCCCTGTAATCATAACATTCATGGTATCTAACGATACTACCCTATCTGTGGCTGCAGGGCCTATAATCATTCGCAAAATAGAGAACAAAATCCCTACACCTATTAAAATAAATACAATGATTTCAATCATTTAAATATCCTCCCCAAAATTTTTTCAAAAGATTTTGTGACATTTTTTTTATACTCTTCCTCATTTTTACCTTTTACATCAATCCAATGTATATATAGATTATTTTCATCTACATCGATAGATAAAGTTCCGGGAGTTAAAGTAACAGAATTTGCAAGGGTAAACTTGCCTACTTCACTCTCTAAATCAATAGGAATTTTCACAAAGCCTGGATTTAAAGGAATCTCTGGGGATAACACTCTCCTTGCTACATCGATGTTTGATAAAAACATCCTATAAATAAAAACAGGAATATAAACAAATATGAAAATTACTGCTTTATATAACACAGAAATTCCAAATTCATAATTCACAAACTTAGAAATTACTGAAGCTAATACGAGAGAAACTAACAAGCCAACGATTAGATCAGATACGTTAAAAGATGTTAAAAATAGCCAAATTAACCAAAGAACAATACTCGTAGAAATAAATTTTTTCACTATTACCCCTCCTTTAAATGATTTTTTACTCACTTTAGAAATTCTAAACTTCACATTTTATAAATATTTCAGCGTTTAACTTTTTACAAAATACCTCCCCGCTTCTAATCCTTACTAATTCCTAATTTCTTTAACTTTTTCGGTACTTGTATCGAAGGTGGGGGAGAGGCTCCGCCCTGGACCCGCTATAAATTCAAAAACTCCGTTTTTATAAAATTCTCGTTTTTAAAGTCTCTAATGATTTTTATTATCCACTTTAGAAATTTCAAAACCTAAGTTTTGCCAATCTTTTAACTTTAAAGTTATTCAAAAATGCCTCCATAACTCTAATACTTACTAACTATGAATTTTTTTAACTCCTTCGGTACTTGTATCGAAGGTGGGGGAGAGGACTCCGCCCTGGACCCATTTTAAATTCAAAAACTCCGTTTTTATAAAATTCTCGTTTTTAAAATATTTATTAAATTTATTTGTGAAAAAAATCTCTTATATTTTAAAATAAAACATTATATTAAATACATTATACCCGTATATAGTATAAATTCAAAATTGATAAAAACTTATCTATTTACTGTTAATCACTTCTAATTTTTTATAATCATCCATAATCAAAGATAAAGAAGAAAAACAAAATTTTTGCAAAAAGAAAAACTCATTTAATAAAAAGATAATTTTTGTCATATTTATTTTGTTGATTATAAGGCAAAAATTATGATATAATTCTTATACCCAGTGAGGGTAGCTTTTTATTATACAACTTTGGGGGAGTATTTTTATGGAATCTTTATCATTTTCTACATCTGTGAGTTTTATAACAGCGCTCTTTGGAGGTATAATTTCCTTTTTTAGCCCTTGTGTGTTACCTTTAATACCGGTATTTTTTGGAATCGTTATACCTGATATATCAAATACTCGACTTGTTATAAAAAGAGGAGTAGGATTTTTTATAGGACTTTCTTTGTTTTTTTCATTTTTAGGAAGTCTTTCAGGAGCTTTAGGAATGATATTGGCAAGGTATCAAATACTAATAAACATCATTGCAGGTATCCTCATCATATTTTTTGGGTTACTCTATATTTTTAACATACGCTTATTTACTACTCAAAAAATTGATTTAAAAAGATATAATAAAAGTTCTTCCTTTTTTTCAACCTTTTTACTTGGAATTTTAATAGCATTGATTTGGATACCATGCGCAAGTCCGGTCTTAGCTTCTATTCTTACGTTAGCAACTACAACAGGTAATGCCGTAAGAGGAGCTCTTTTGCTTTTTGTATACTCGCTTGGTATTTCAATTCCTTTCTTATTTTTAAGCGGAATAGTGAGCAAGATAGTCTCAAAAGTAACGATCGGTGAGCCAAAATGGGAAAAATCTTTGAGGATAGTAGGAGGAATGTTATTGATAGTGGTAGGAGTAGTAATATCTTTTGGTTTTTTCAATAATTTGCAAGGAGGTTTTTAATATGAAGAAGTTTTTGCTTCCTTTGTTTTTAATTTTTAGTGTTGTATCTATATTTTCTGTTCCTTTAGAGGAATTTGTACTCAATAATTTCAACAATGCCTTTACAGCGGCAAAACTTACTGATAAAAACGTTGTTGTAATGTTTTCTACTCCTACATGCCCTGCTTGTAAACAATTCAAACAAACTACTCTTTTAAACGAAGAAGTTCAAAATTGGCTAAGAACAGAATATGTCTTTGTTGAAATATATCCAACAAACGAAAAGGCTATTTTTCAAGGCAATGAATATACACACGGACAGTTGTTTTACGCTTTGGGTGCAAGATATACTCCCACTTTTATATTTTTTGATTCAGAACAAAATCCTTTTGGAGCAATAACAGGAAGTTATCCCCCTGAAATTTTTATTGATGTTTTAAAATACGTTATATATGAAGGAAACGAAAAAATTTCTTTAGACCAATTTATCCAAGACAATTTAGGAGAAAAAGTAGAAATTTCTCCAAAAACGATTTATTTGAAAGAAGAGGAAATTAACAAGCTACTTGAAATAGATCCAAATACAAAACTATATTCGAGTGGAAAAACTTTTGACCCATATACAAATGTAATATTTTCAGAAGAAACTGATTTGAAAAATTTTGAAGATTATTTTGTAAAAATTATTAAATTAAAATAAAGAGAAATATTTGGAATTAAAAGTCGTTTAAAACCTTTATAATATCTTCGACTTTTAATTCCCCTTTTATATTCCCTCTTACTTCACTACCTCCACCTTTTATCTCATTCCCATATTTATTTTTAATTTTTTCAATTAGCTCTTTACAACTAAACGACCTTGAAAAAAATGAAAAGGTGTGATTTTCTTCATCTTCTACTATCAGCATGAATTGATCCAGATCTATAAAATTATTTAAAAAATCTGCTGCTTCGTTTTCTTTTTTAAAATATACTATTTTCTTGTTTCGAATAATAATGGGATTATTCATAAGTTCTTTTGCAACATATTCTCCCGCATATTCAGCTAACTTTTTCAGGTGATTTTTATTTTCTTTATTTTCCTGAATCATAGTTTCAATTTTTCTTTCTAAATCGTTAAGTCCAGAAGTTAATTTTAAAGAAATTCTTTGTAGCATGAGATGTTTTTGATAATAATCTTTTAAAGCTCTTTTACCTGCTAAAAAATATACTCTTGTTAAATCTCCTTTTACCTTCTCAGTATTGATTATTTTTACTAAGTTTATATTGCCCGTATTTTTTACATGGAATCCTCCACAGGCTGATATATCAAAGTCACTTATTTTTATAAGTCTTACTTTACCAATAACTTTTTCACTAAGGGACTTCCTTAATTTAAAATCTTCTAAATCTTCTTTTTCAACCATTATTT
Organism: Petrotoga sp. 9PWA.NaAc.5.4; assembly: GCF_002895485.1. Taxonomy (NCBI): domain Bacteria; kingdom Thermotogati; phylum Thermotogota; class Thermotogae; order Petrotogales; family Petrotogaceae; genus Petrotoga; species Petrotoga sp. 9PWA.NaAc.5.4. Next base: position 14,101 of record NZ_AZRK01000013.1, on the reverse strand, counting down.
CTTCAACATTTAGGCATTGAGATATTATCTCATTTGAAAGATTTTCTGCCTTTTCTAAAATTTCTTCTGATATATTTGTACTATTCAAGTCTATAGTAGAATATTCTTCATCCATTCTAAAACTTTCTGTTTTTAATGAAGCTATATCTTCGAAAGCAGCAGATAATATGTGCTGCGCTGTATGCTGCTGGGAAATATCAAACCTTCTATCTTCATCTATTTCATATTCATATTCACCTATTTTCATTTCTTTATCTAAAACAACATATCCCTCTTTTACTTCCAATATATTAGCTTCGGCTATTTTCCCTCTATCTCCGAGTTGACCTCCTTTTCCATCAGGATAAAAAGGAGAATTTTCTATATCGACATAATATTTATCTTTTTCTTTTTTTATGCCTATTATTTTAACCATACCTTTCAAGTTATACGCCTCCTCATAATCGGTCTAAACTAAAATAGTCCTCTAAAAAATAAGAGGACTATTTTATATTTCTATTTAGTATCATTTATTATATGCTTTTTTCGCCTTTTTATTTTTATTAGATCTGTTCACCATACCTATAACGATAGGGCTTGCGATATATAAAGATGAATATGTTCCTACTATAACTCCTACCGTCATTCCAAAAGCAAAGGGAGCTATTGATCTTCCCCCAATCAGTAACATCAAGAATACAACTATGAAAGTTGTTATAGAAGTATTTAAACTCCTTATTATTACTTCGTTAATACTTTTATTAATCGTATCTTCTATAGGGTTGTTCCTGTTTTTGGCTCTGTTCTCTCTAATTCTATCGTATACAACTATGGTATCGTTTAACGAATAACCTACCAAGGTTAGTAACGCCGCTATAGCTGTTAAATTGATTTCTATGCCAAAAAGAGAATACAAACCTAAAGTTATTATGATATCGTGTGCTAAAGCTATTATTGAACCAAGTGCAAAAGAAAATTGAAATCTAATGGTTATGTAAACTAACAATACAGCCAAGGTTATAATTATTGCATACCACGCATAAGACCTAATCTCAGTGGCGGCATACCCAGAAACATCGTTAAATTGCTCAACTTGTAAACCAGAGTTCGGAAAGATACTCTCTAACCCGTTTATAAATGATTGTTTTTCATTAGATGTTGGAAAAGTATCGCTAACAGTAATGACATAATAGCTTCTGTTATTGGACTCAGTTCCTAAGTCTGTTTTTATAATCCTTGCAGTTGCATACGCTGGGTTTAAACTTTGTAAAGCACTTCTTATTTCATCTATAGTATACTCATTATCAAAAGAAACTATTATTTCACTTCCACCAGATAAATCAACACCTACATTAAACCCTTTGACAAAAAACAAAATTACTGAAAAAATTATTAAAATAAGTGATAAATAAATAAAAAACTTTCTTTTTCCAACAAAATCTAAGTTAGGCATTATTGATCCCCCCGTTGTTCAATAACAATTCCTTTTACATATTTTTCAGGTTTTATAAAATGCGACGTACTCTCCAACATAACTCTTGTAACAACAAGATTTGTAAACATCGCACCTAACACTCCTATAACTAAAGTTATTGCAAAACCTCTAATACTTCCAGATGTAAAGAAATAAAGTACAATTCCAGCTAAAATAGTTGTTAAATTAGCGTCAAATATAGTAGAAAAAACCTTATTAAACCCAAACTTTACAGCAGTTAAAGGGGGTCTCCCTACTCTTAACTCTTCTTTTATTCTTTCATAAATAATTATGTTTCCATCTACTGTTGTTCCAAAAGTTAGTATTATACCAGCTATACCAGGTAAAGTTAAAATAGCTCCCGTCCAACTTAAAACACCCATAAGTAAAAGTGTATTATATATAAGAGCTATATCTGCTATTACTCCCATCCAGCGATAAACTACAATCATATAAATCATGACAATTATCAATCCTATAATACCTGCATTTACTATTGTAGTAACTATATCTCTTCCCAGGGTAGGACCGATAGTTCTTTCTTGAAATTTTATTAAATCAACTGGTAAGTTACCAGATTTTATTAATACAGCTATATTTTGAGCTTCTTGCATACTTTCTATGCCGCTAATTTCTGCTCTTCCTTCTGATATTCTTTCTCTCACAACAGGCGCTATAATGACTTCATTATCCAAAATTATTGCTACTTGTTTATTTATCAAATTGGCTGTAGCAAGTTCAAATTTATTTCTACCTTCGGCATTAAAGGTAAGATTAACTACAAAACCTGCTCCTTGAGGGTTCAACGATGCTCTCGCATCTGTCACGTCCAATCCGGTAATTTGAAAAGGGGTGTTTCCAAATTCAAAAACATTTTTTACTCTATACCAAATGTTCGGATTTCTACTATCTCTTACATAGCTATATAATTCAACTTCCTCTCCGTTCAAGGCAACGATTCTGTTTCTTGGGATTTGTGGAGGAGTCGTTGATTCTATAACTTCAATAACTTCGGCAAAATATAACTTACCTTTACTTCCAATAAGTTCTTCGGCTCTTTGAGTATCAGAGATACCAGGTATTTCAACACGAACTCTCCTTTCTGAACCAGAAACGACTTCTGTTACAATCGCTTCTGTATATCCAGCATTGTCAAGCCTTCTTCTTAAAACTGTTATGACATTATCAATAACTTCTTGACTTTCAACATTCTCAGGAAGATCTAAACTGTATTCTAAAGAGCTCCCGCCTTGAATATCTAAACCAAGATTTATATTTGAAAAATATTTAAATATACTTACATCGTTTTTTGTTTCAGAGAGTGGTAAAAGAATACCTAACACAGCAAAAACAAGAACAACTATACTTAATATTAGTCTTACTTTGCGATTTCTCACCTCTTCCACCCCTTCTATAAATTAAGGTAAAATATTAATAAAAGGCTCACTTTTCTTCCTCGGTGGTTTTACTTTCTTTAGCTTCTGTCTCAGATTCCTCAGCAGATGTTTTAGAAAGTATTCCCGCAATAGCATTTTTTGTAATATCTATTTCTGTTTTTTCCCCCGTTAAAATTCTAATTCTATCGTTTGTAATAGAAATTATTTTTCCTATTATTCCGGAAGAAGTAACAATTTTATCACCCTTCTTTAGACTTGCGACCATTTCCTTATGCTTTTTTTCTTGTCTTCTTTGTGGAAGAAATAGCATAACCCACATTAGAATTATGATAACCAAAAAGAAAAGTATTCCTCCAAAACCTCCGCCACCAGTAGGAACTGCTTGTGCTTGTTCAACAACATTACCGGCATCAGCTGCGCCAGCAGGTCCAAAGTTTATAAAATCAGGTATCCTTTCTAACATAAATGCACCTCCAAAATATTTTCATAAAATTTTAAAAACACAAAAGGGCTTCGCTTTTTAAGCCCTTTCTCAAAATTTTTTATTTTAAAAAATAAAAAATTTTTGAATTGTTAAATCACATGGTTCTTTCTTATTTCCGTTTAATTGTATCATATTTTTATAGTGTCGTCAATTATCATTTTTTTAATAACTATTTATATTATTTTAATTATAAATTGTGTTATTATATATATAGTCTTAACTGATACTTTTTATTGGAGAAAAATTTGTTATTGGGGGGGATTTCAATGGAAGAACCCGTGTATGCTAAGATTATTGATGGTGACATTATTTTTTATTTTTCAAAAGGATACACTCAAAAAGAACTTTTTAATTATTTTAAGAAAGAACTAGTAAAAATGAAAAGTTTTTTTAATATCGGTGATAGCTTTTATGTATATTTTGAAGATGGCTCTCAACATAATCTTTTGAACAATATTATAAAATATGCAAAAAACTTTGAATTAAATGTTGCAGGAGCTTATTTCGGAAAAATTCCCGAAGGAAAAGTTGGAAATAAAGAGCTAAACCTTTCTAGTACTCAAATTTACAGGAAACATTTGAGGTCTGGACAAATCATTCAAAATCCGGGGGACATTATTGTTTTTGGAAATGTAAATCAAGGTGCTGAGGTAAACGCTGGTGGAAGTATAATAATATTCGGAAAAGTATACGGAACTATAAGAGCGGGTTTAACACAGAGAAAAAATGTATTTATCATTGCTTATGAAATGAACTCTCCTTTGGTAGAAATTGCAGGCATTCCTTTTTTTAATTATGAATGGCCAAGAACTCCTATTTCTATAAGAATAGAAGAAGAAAAGGCTTTAGTAGAACCAGTTGAATTGTAGAGTAATTACGAACTTTAGAAATAAGAATTTTTTAAAAATAAACTTTTGAATTTAAAATGGGTTCAGGGCGGAGCACTCTCCCTCTCCCTTGGCTACAAGTAACGAAATTGGAATTTTTGAAGTGAGTATTAGAGTAATAAAAAGGAGGAAAATATGGAAACTAAGACTATTATTAAAAACCTTTCAGATTCTTTTGGAGTTTCTTCTTTTGAGAATAATGTCTTTCCTTTAATTAAAAGATACATAAATAATATAAGTCCCGACTTAAAAATAGAAAAAATAGGCATAGGTAATTTGATTGTCAGATATGGTGAGGGAACTCCTAAAGTTGCCTTTTTTTCTCATGTAGATGAAATAGGGATTATCGTATCAAACATTATAGATGAACACTTTGTTAGAATACATTCAGTTGGAGGCATAGATCCAAGAACCCTTGTAGGAAAAAGAGTTGTTTTCAAAACGGAGAAAAAAGAAAAAATTGGTATAATAGGTTTTTTAGCTCCACATTTACAAAAAAAAGAAGATCAAGAAAAGTCTCCATCTTTAGATGAACTTTTTGTTGATTTTTCTATTTCTGGAGGAACCAAAGACATTACGGTAGGAGATATGGGAGTTATACAAATAAATGCAATAGATTTGGAAGACAATAAAATCGTTGGAAAGTCTATGGATAATAGAGTAGGTGTTTGTGTCCTTATAAAAACTTTAGAATATCTACATAATTTAAAATTTAAGGGCGAAGTTATTTTATCTTTCAATAAAGGAGAAGAAGTTGGCTTAGTTGGCGCTAAAGGTAGTGCTGAATACTTAAAACCAGATTATGCTATTATTGTTGATGTAACTTTTGGTGAAACCATTGCTGAAAATGTTAGTTCTTTTAAATTAGGTGAAGGACCAGTTATTAGTTTAGGAATTCCGGTGACAAAAAGTGTATATGAAGATCTTATTAAAGTTGCAGAAAATAACAATATAAAATATCAAATAGATCCTATCTCAAGAAGAAGTGGGACAGAAGCAGATATCGTACAAATAGTAAGTACAGGAATAAAAACTGGCGTTGTTTCAGTTCCTATATTGAATATGCATTCTCCTAATGAAGTAGTAGACATAAAAGATGTAGAAGAAAGTGCAAGATTATTGTCATTATATGCTCTTAACGTCGGTCTCAAAAGAGGAGATGATGAATAATGAGAACGTATTTAAAAGATTTAACAGAATTACCGGGTATTTCTTCAAGAGAAGAAAAAGTAAGACAATATATCAAATCAAAAGTTGAGAATAAAGTTGATGAAACATATGAAGATAATTTGGGAAATTTAATATGTTTTTTAAAAGGTAAAGACTCTTCAAAAAAGATTATGATAGATGCTCACATGGACGAAGTGGGCTTTATGATAACAAAAATAAACGATGATGGTACTTTTGGAATATCTCCAGTAGGAGGAGTGGATCCAAGAGTCATAAAAAGTCAACGTTTTAAAATAGAAGGGGAAATCCCAGCTATAGTAAATTCGACACCTATTCATTTGGATAAAGATACTTCCAAAGTTATTAAATATGAAAATATCAAAGTTTATGCTGGTTTTTCGAGTAAAGAAGAAGCATCAAAAAAAGTTCGATTGGGTGATATGGTAATTTTTGATACAAATTATTATGAAGAGGAAAATTTTGCTGTTTCAAAAGCATTTGATGACAGAGTAGGATGTTCAATAATGCTTGATATCATAGATTTTTTTTATAATAGTAATGAAAGACCAGTTTATGATATTTATTTTAACTTTGCTACGCAAGAAGAAGTTGGATTAAGAGGAACAGGAGTTGCAGCATCGAGAGTAAAACCAGATGTTGCTATAGTATTAGAAGGTACAACCGCTGGAGATAACCCAGAAAACACACCAGATAAATGGGCCACACATTTGGGAAATGGACCGGTTATAACTTTTATGCATAGTGGTTTAGTTATTAAAAAAGAAATTTTTGATGCAATAGTAGAAACAGCAAAAAAAATAAATATACCCTTTCAATATAAAATGAGAACTGCGGGCGGAACAGACGCTGCTCAATTAGCTAAAACGTTGTATGGAATACCTGCAGGAGTGATTTCTGTTCCTTGTAGATATATACATTCTCCACAATCAATAATGAACTTAAAAGACTATGAAAATACTTTTGAATTAGTAAGAAATTTAATTATCGACACTTATTTTCTAAGTAAAGTTCTTTAAATAGTTAAAATTAAAGTGAGGTGGCAATTTAATGAAAGAATTAATAAAAAATATAACAGAAATATCTGCTCCAAGTGGTAGAGAAACTGCTGTCAGAGAATTCATAAAAAAAGAGATAGAAAATTATGTGGATGAAATAAAAATCGATAAATTAGGAAATTTAATCGCTATAAAAAAAGGAACTTCCAACAAAACTGTATTGTTTGATGCCCATATGGATGAAATAGGTGTAGTAGTTACTCACATACTCGATGGTGGATTTTTAAAAATAGAACAAGTAGGTGGACAAAATCCTCTTAACCTTGTAGGTACAAGGCTTAATTTTAATGGAAGAATAGGGGTAGTTGGTATAGAAGGTGAAACTGAAAAAGAATTGAAAGAAAATTATAAAAATTTATCTTTAGATAATATGTATGTAGATATAGGCGTTGACTCAAAAGAGGATGCAGAAAAAATTGTCCCAATTGGCACCTTCGGAACCTTCTGGGATGGATTTGTTGATTATGGTAGATACTGCGTCTCAAAAGCAATGGATGATAGAATAGGGTGCGCCATTTTAATTGAATCAATTAAAAATATCCATAATATTCATAATGTTATATTTGCTTTTACCGTTCAAGAAGAAGTGGGGTTAGTTGGTTCATTTGTCTCATCTTACGATTACGATGTAGATAGAGCTATTGCAATTGATGTTACGGATTCTCTTGATACTCCTAAGGCATTGAAAAGAATGAGTATGTCCTTAGGTAAAGGACCATGTATAAAAATAAAGGACAATTATTCTGTAAGCGATAGAGAAGTTGTGGAATGGATAAAGAATACCGCTGTTAAAAATGGCATAAAATATCAACTTGAGGTCTTAACTTTTGGTGGCACGAATGCTGCAGGTTACCAAAGGACAAAATCTGGAATTCCAAGCTGTACTATTTCTATACCCACAAGATATATACATTCTCCACATGAGATGGTTTCTTATAATGATGTAGAAAATGTTGTTAAATTGGTTACTAAATTGAGTCAATCAGAATTTTAAAAAACAATTAAAGGGGGAAAATAATCCCCCCATTTTAAGTAAGGAAATAGTAGGGGGAAAAACATGGTTAATGTAGCTTTGATTGCTCATGATAAGAAAAAATTAGATCTTGTAATGTTTGTAAAGGAATGGAAAGACGTTTTCAAACAATGCAAAATATATGCTACTAAAACAACTGGCACAATATTAAAGGAAAAAATCGGTTTAGATATTCAAACTTTTGAATCTGGACCTTTAGGGGGAGACTTACAAATAGGTGCATTAGCTGTTTCCGGAAAAGTAGACTTTGTTATTTTTCTAAGAGACCCTTTAACTGCACAACCCCATGAACCAGATGTTTCTGCAGTTCTTAGAATCTGTGATGTCCACAACATTCCACTTGCCACAAACTTAGCTACGGCAGAAGCAGTTGTGTTAGAAATAGAAAAAAAATTAATAAATAAATAGATTTCAAAAATATATAAATAAACAAAAAAGCCAGAGTAGTCCTGGCTTTTTATTTTCGAAGAGAGTTAGATATTTTGCTGAGGTTGACAGTTACAAAGGTGTAATAATTATAAAATGGTCATAAACAAATGAAAGAAGGGATTTTCAAAAGTGTCGCTACATATCCCTCTTTTTTTATTAATAGCCGTTTTGGTTTTTTTGCATCAAATCTTCAATGTTTCTTTGAATTCTTCATAGGGCGTTATCACTTTCGGAATAGGTATATTCAATATCTTCAATATCCTTTGCCCTAAATTATTTGTATGGGCCTTTACGACAAAACTATGTTGACTTTATTAAATTTCATGTATTCCATCTCTTTCCTTTACGCTTGGTAATTAATATATATTATAATTATATTTTTTTGGAAATTGGGGAAGAATCAATTTATTTGTAGAAAGTTATTATTAATGTTTAAATTATTTATTAAAAGTTTCTATACAAAGATACAATCTTTCGAATTTTTCTAATAAATTAATGTATTCATCGTGTATGGATTCTGAAGGACTAAATATTTTATTTTCGCAAATCTCTCTAGAAATGCAATCCATTTTAAGTATTTTTAGTAAGGATACATCCACTGTCATTGCCATCAGAGCATCTCCAAAGGAGGTATCGATATTCTGATGAATTTTATTAGGAATTCCTGTAATATCTGCTACAATTTGCATCAAAAGATCATTATGGGATAATCCACCAATGCTATGCATTTCATTTGAAACAGAATATTTACTTTTAATTTTCTTAATCATTGATGCTAATTCATACCCAAGGGATTCAAATGAAGCTAAGAAAAGTTCTTCTGCAGTTGTTTTGCTCGTCATTCCATAGAAGGTGACACGAGCTTGTGGATTATCATATGGCGTCCTTGCTCCATCTAAATAAGGATGTATTAATAAACCTGTAGGCCTTTTAAAACCCTTTTGTGTGTCAAAAGGGACTGAGATAGATAATAGATTCCCCATCCATTTTAAAAATCGAGCACCAGAAGAAGTAGCCCCTCCCAAAACTCGCAAATCTTTAAAAGAAGAAAGACTATTTCTAAAACCTTCTATTTTTAAAATGTGATCAGTTAATAATATAAAACTGGTAGTCGAGCCATATGTTGTTACTATTTTTCCAGGAGTGATAACACCACAGGCTATGAGCTCAGCATTAATATCACAAGCGCCGACAAGAACGAAGGTTCCTTTTTTCAATCCCGTTTTTTTTGAAGCTTCATATGAAACTTCTCCCAATACTTCTAAAGGCCATTTTAACGGAGGAAGTTTATTTTCATCAAATCCACAAGATTTAAAAATTTCTGAGGCATAACGAATTTCTTGTAAGTTTATTAGGCCAGCTCCCGAAGCTGTTGGAAAATCCCATGCAGTTTTTCCAGTTAACCAAGAAGAAATAAAATTTGAGCTTTCAAGAAGTAAAGAAGTTTTTTCCCATATTTCTGGTTTATTTTCTTTTAGCCATAGGAATTTGGGAAGAACAGAATGTGTAGTAAAAATTCCTCCCAATAAATCTACAAGATATTTTTTTTCATACATTTTATTCAATCTATCAATTTGTTTTATTGCTCTACTATCAATTCCATATAATATCGCATTATATAAAGGATCTAATTTTTTATTTACAGGCACAAAAGATGCACAGACTGAGCTAATACATATTGATCTGATATTTTGCAAAGGGACTTCCTTATTAATATATTCACATATTTTTATAAATCCTTCCTTCCAACTTTTGTTGGCATCAACTTCAAAAAAACCGGGTTTAGGATTTAAGAGCTCACAAGGGACAGCTTTTTTAACAATTATTCTTCCTTCTTCATTTAAAACGGTTGCTTTCATTGTTGAAGTTCCTACATCCACACCTAGATAAAACATAAGTTTATCACCATCTTTATTGATAAATTTAAAACTAATGATCGGCGGAATGTTTAATATTCCGCCGATCATTTCTCATTATTATGGAAGACTATAATAATCTACTAAAGGTGCATCAAGATAAATAATTTTTCTTGGAGCAGCTTGTTCTATTGACATACCTTTCACAACAATGTCTTCTACTAGTGAAATTGCTTTAGAAGCCATTTCTTCAAAAGGTTGAGCTACAGTAGCCGTCATAGTTTTTTCTTTTATTCTCCGAAAGGTTTCTTGATTTCCATCGGCACTAACAACAATAACATCATTTAAACCATATTCTTGTAAAACGTCACTTGCAGCGTATGCAAGTTGATCGAAAGCACACCATACACCATCTAATTGCTTCCCGTATTTCAAAGCATATGTTTCCATTGCTGATCTTGTATTTTCTACAAAATTTGCGCCTACTGCTAATGTATATTCTGCAAGTACATTTATTTGAGGGTATTCACTAAGTACAACATCTAGCACTTTTCCTCTTTTTCTCGTACCATGGTGGGGCTCAAACTTTATGACAATTATATTTCCTTGGCCTCCTAAAGAATCAACCAAATATGTTGACATCTTAGCACCTATTACAAAATTATCGGCTGTAATATCTGCAACTACTCCATCTACGTAGCCTGAGTCTATAGTTATTATCGGAATACCTGCTTTTATAGCTTTATCAAGTGAGGGTTTGACCTCAAGAGGGTGAGCCATTGCCATAACAATAGCATCAACTTTCATTTGGACAAGGTTTTCTAATTGATTTGCTTGAGTTTCGTAATAACCTTGAGAATTCAAAATTACTGTTTTCCACCCTTTGTCCTTTGCCAATTTATCAAAGGATTCTGCCACTCTTGCTTGCGCTTCTGCAGCAAGATTTGTTGCGATGAATCCGACAGTAATGTCTGATGAAAAACTAAAAATGACAATAAACATAAAAATACTTACAAGAAGCATACCTTTTTTCCAAACCATAACGTCACCTCCTAAATTAATTACTTTCCTAATTTTCTACTTTGAGAAGAAGTTATTGCTACTGCGAGTATTATAATAGAACCTTTGGTTATATCTTGAATATAATATGGTGCTCCTAGCAAAGTCATACCATTATTAAGAAGGCCAATAAGTAAAGCTCCTATGAATGTTCCAAAAGGACTAGCTCTTCCTAGACCTAAAACAGTCATTCCAAGTAAGGAAGTTGCAAAGCCGTCCATTAAAAAACCAGCCCCTCCAGTAGGGGTAGCAGAACCCAATCTTGAAGTTAACAAAATTCCCACAAAAGCTGCTCCAAGAGAGGAAAAAATCATGCCTAAAATTTTATATAGATTTACCGAAATGCCGGCAAGATATGCTGCTGTAGGGTTTTGTCCAGTTGCTTCCATGTATTTTCCGACCTTTGTTCTATTTGTTAATATATGGAAAAAAACAACAACTAAAGCCATTATAATAACTAATGAAGGAATAGGTCCTACACTTCCTCTTCCCAGAGTTAAAAATCCTTTAGGCATAGATCCATACACTGAAACTCCTTTTGTATACATAAAAGCCAAACCTTGAGCAATTATTCCAGTAGCTAGAGTAACTATCATGGCTGAAATGCCAACTTTTGTTATCAAAAGACCATTTGCTAATCCAAAAACAAATCCTATTAATAAGGTTAAGAGAACTGCAGACAAAGGATTAGCTTTATTAACCAACATAGTAGCTACAACAACACTACTTAAACTTGCAACATTTGCAAATGATAAATCTAGTTCGCCAACGATTAAGCACATAGTAAATCCTTCAGAAATGATTGTTAGTAAAGCCATTTGTCGCAAAATATTAATTAAATTTTGAGGATTTGAAAAATTTGGAACAAACAAAGAAAATATAATCAATAAAATTAAAACAGACAAGAGGGTTCCGTACTTTATAAAGAAAGTTCGAAATTTAAGAGCACCTTTATCCATCTATATTCCCTCCTAACATTGCAGATAATAAAGCCTTACTATCAAATGGTTTAGAGAATTCAGAAACAATCTTGAAATCTTTCATTATATATACTCTATTACAAATAGCCGTTAACTCTCTAAGATCTGAACTTATAAACCAAATTCCACAACCATCTTTTGCCAACTTCTGCATGATTAAATATATTTCTCTTTTGCTTTCAACATCGATACCTTGAGTTGGCTCATCAAATATCCATACTTTTGCGTCCTTGCCAAACCATTTACCTAAAGAAACTTTTTGTTGATTTCCACCACTTAGAGTCCATACTTTTTGTTTAAGAGAGAAAATTTTAATAGACAGAGCCTTTACAATATTACTGACATGTTCTTTTATGGTATCGAAATTTAGAAAACCAAAACTACTCATATTATTAAGATGAGGCAAAGATAAGTTTTCACTTACAGATAATTGAACAAGAGTGCCTTCGTTTCTTCTATCTTCAGGTACCATAACTAAGCCCTGATTAATATTGTGTGAAGGTTTTTTTGATTTCAAATTCTGATTACCGAGATAGACAATGCCCTGATCTTTTTTTGTACCTGTAAAAATAGCTTTTGCTAATTCAGTTCTTCCTGAACCTACAAGACCTCCGAAACCAACAATTTCACCAGCTCTTATATGAAAAGAAATGTCTTCTATTCCTTTTTTGATGCAACAATAGTTTTTTACGTTAAGTAAATCTGATCCGATTGTTCTATCTATAATAGGGTATTGATCAGTAAATTCCTTGTCGATCATTAATTCGATTATTTCTTTTTGGGATAATTCCCCTTTTTTAACAGTACATACCATTTTTCCATTTCTCAAAATGCTTATTCTATCGCATAGATTTTCGATTTCTTCCAATCTGTGAGAAATGTAAAGAATAGTTATTCCTTCTTTTTTCAACTGCCTTATGAGATTAAACAAAGTTTCACTTTCTTTCAAACTAAGAGGAGCAGTAGGTTCATCAAAAATCATGATTTTTGGTTTCCTAAAGAGAATCTTAAGAATAGTTATCATCTCTTGTTTTCCACTATTAAGTTGAGATACTGGGGTATTTAAGTCTGCTTCAACGTCATATTTTTTTGCAAAATTCAAAGCTTCTTCCATCATTTCTTTAATTGATAAGAAACCCATTCTACTTTTTTCTTGACCTAAAAAAAGGTTTTGAATACCATTAAAATAAGGAATTAATTCTCTTTCTTGATAAACAACACCTATCAAATTTAAAGAGTCTTTTGGAGAATTAAAGCTTATTTTTTCACCTTTTATATATATTTCACCATGGGTGGGTGGGTATACACCAGATAGAACTTTAACAAGTGTCGATTTACCTGCACCATTTTCTCCAACAAGGCCGTGAATTTCTCCCTCTTCTAAATTAAAATTTACTTTGTCAAGTGCCAATACTCCTGGAAACTCTTTCGTTAAATTTCTTGTAGATAAGATTTCCATAAGTTCAACCCCTTATTCTTTTAACTTCCTTTACAAATGAGCATGCTTTCTCAAAGTCGATTGGCTTAAAAGTATCTCCATCAATTTTTAAACTTGTGCCTACAATTACTCCGTCCCCAATACTGAGCATTTTTTCGACATTTTTTATGTTTACACCTGTACCAATAAATACCGGAATTTCTCCCACTTTCTTTTTTGACTTAATAATATCTTCTTCATTCACAGGAGCTCCAGCAGTTGTACCTGCAAGACAAACTGCATCGGCTAGTCCAAAAAAAATTGCAGCTTTTGCTATATCTCCAATATCTCTTTCTCCCAAAGGTACTGAATGTCCAGATATATTAGCTATTATCTTACTTTTGCCCTTAATTTGTGCCTTGAATCTCTGAAGTTTTCCTGCTTGTGGTTCTACAATTCCCCAGTCTGTTACAAATACCCAAGAAAGGAATGTTCTTACGAAATTAGCATTTACAGCTTCAGCAACAGAAAAAGCTGCTTCAGAATCAGCAAGTACAGATACGCCGAAAGGCAGTCCAACTTTGTTAGAAGTTTCATAAATCAAACGTGAAATTAAGGCTACGTCAAATTTTGATACATTGCTTAAATATGGTCTGTCTCCTTCATTACTGAAGACTAAACCATCGAATCCCGCCTTAGCTAGATTTTGTGCATCTTGTAGAGCATATTTTCTAATTTTTTCTATTCCTCCATCAGAGTCGTAAAGTGGAGTACCTGGAAGCGGTAGAAAATGGACCATTCCTAATACAGGTTTTTCAACATCAAAAACATCTTTTGTCCACATAGATATTTCCTCCTTT
>NZ_AZRK01000012.1 GCF_002895485.1 Petrotoga sp. 9PWA.NaAc.5.4 | reverse complement strand
AACGATATGGAACATAGAAACGAATTTAATAAACCTAATTGAAGGAGTCAAAGACATACCTGAAGGAATGAAAAGATACATACCGAGCTATGAATATGAAATATACGACTTTTCGCCGAAATCGAAAGCAAAAATAGCAGGAGAAGCATACACAAGATTAGTAATAGAAGTGATGAGGAGTGCATTTGAAAAAGACAAAGAACGATTTTACAAAGCATTTAAGCTAATGGTAGAACTAACGAACAAAATGCAAGACAAAGAAAAAGCTGATGAAGTATTTGAGATATGTTTAAAATACTTGTTGGATACAAAAGATGACATTGAGATAGAAGAAATGGAAAAAGTAGCAAAAGAAGAATCAGTTGAAAGGGGTGAATTGATAATGTCAATAGCTGAAAAATTGAGAGAAGAAGGTATTAAAAAAGGTATTGAAAAAGGCAAACTTGAAGGAGAAAAGGAATTAGCAATAGAAATACTAAACCAAAGATTTGGAAAAGGATTTGATAAAGAGTTAGAAGAAAAAATAAAGAAAGCAAATGAAGAAGAGATTAACAAGATAAAGAAAAATATTCTGAAAATCACATTAGACGAACTAAAAGAAATTCTAAAATAAAACAAATTGTAAAAGATTTAGGTTTTATTCCCCTTTTTGCAGGGAAACGATGGAGCTCTCACTTTTTCCTGGCTACAAGTACCAAGTTTCGGATTTTAAAATTTCTAAAATAATATATAGGTATTAGACAGGAGGATATTAAAATGACAAATCTTGAAAGCGGAAAGATCAAAATTGAATGGGTAAAAAAGCACATGAAAGTGTTAAACTACTTAAAAGAATTATATCAATCCGAGAAACCTTTTGATGGAGTTAATGTTGCAATAAGTATACATTTAGAAGCCAAAACTGCGTATTTAGGAATTGTACTTCATGAGCTTGGTGCGAATGTAGCTATAACTGGAAGTAATCCATTATCCACACAGGAAGACGTAGTAGAAGCTTTAAAAAGTTATGGATTAAATGTCCATGCAGAAAGGACTTTAGATGAAACTGCATATTGGAAAAACATAGAAAAGATTTTAGAAACAAATCCTAATATCATATTAGATGATGGCGCTGATTTGGGAATAACTATGATAAACAAATATCCCGAGAAGTTAAAACATTTGTGGGGCATATGTGAAGAAACGACAACGGGAGTTAAAAGATATAAGTCACTTTTTAGAGAAAATAAATTACCCGTACCTGTAATATTGATAAATGATTCATACATGAAGTATTTGTTTGATAATAGATATGGAACAGGACAATCAACTTGGGATGCAATTACAAGATCAACTAATCTTTCTGTTGCTGGGAAAACAGTTGTAGTTGGAGGATACGGTTGGTGTGGAAAAGGTATAGCCATGAGAGCGAAAGGTTTAGGTGCAAATGTAATAATAACAGAAGTAGATCCTATAAAAGCAAACGAAGCTATAATGGATGGATTTAACGTTATGACGATGGATCGTGCCGCTGCGTTTGGGGACTTTTTTGTAACAGCTACAGGAGATATAGATATTGTAACTAAAGAACACTTTTTGAAAATGAAAGATGGTGCTGTTTTAGCAAATGCAGGCCATTTTGATGTAGAAGTAAGCGTAAAAGATCTTGAAGAAATAGCAACCAGTAAAAAAGAAGTTCGAAACGGTGTAGAAGAATACAAACTCCCAAATGGTAAAAGTGTGTTTCTTTTAGGTAGAGGTAGATTAGTTAATTTAGTAAATGGTGATGGACATCCAGTTGAAATAATGGACCTTTCTTTTAGTTTACAGCTCGAAGGTGCAAAGTATATAAAAGAAAATCACGACAAATTAGAAGTAAATATTGCTCCTGTTCCTTATGAAGTAGACGAAAAAATAGCTAAAATAAAATTAAAAACTATAGGGGTCGAAATAGATACACTTACACAAAAACAGAAAGATTATTTGAATGATTGGCGTTGATAATACTTTTTCTACAAGATTGACAAAACTTGAGTTTGGGAATTTGTAAAGTAGCATTTCTAAAACTAAGCTTTTGAATTTAAAACGGGTTCAGGGCAAAGCCCCTTTCCCCTCCTTTGCTACAAGTACCGAAAAAGTTAAAAGAATTAAATAGGAACTTTAGAAAAGAAGCATTTCTAAAACTAAGCTTTTGAATTTAAAATGGGTTTAGGGTGAAGCCCCTTTTCCCTCCTTTGCTACAAGTACCGAAAAAGTTAAAAGAATTAAATGGGAACTTTAGAAAAGAAGCATTTCTAAAACTAAGCTTTTGAATTTAAAATGGGTTTAGGGTGAAGCCCCTTTTCCCTCCTTTGCTACAAGTACCGAAAAAGTTAAAAGAATTAAATAGGAACTTTAGAAAAGAAGCATTTCTAAAACTAAGCCTTTGAATTTAAAACGGGTTCAGGGCAAAGCCCCTTTCCCCTCCTTTGCTACAAGTACCAAAAAAGGTAAAGAAATTAGGAATAACTAAGGATTAGAAGTGAGAAGGCATTTTATAAAAAGTTAAACATTAAAATATTTATAAAATGTGAATTTTAGAATTTCTAAATTGAGTATCAGGTATGAGCTAAGGAGGCTAATACTATGAAAAAAACTTTAATGTTTCTTATTGTTATAATTGTTTCATTAACCGTTTTGTCTCAATCATATACTTTTATTTTTAAAAATGTTCAGTTACATTACATAACCACTGATAAAACCACATTTTCAGTGCCTGAAGATTTTGAAGTTCTTTGGGTAAGCGGAGTTGATTCTTGGGAACTTAAAAAAGTTTATCAGAATTTTCCGTTTAAAATAGTTTCTTTAGAAGATTATTCGGACAAATATATTCAGAAAATTGAAGATAACGTTTATCAAGTTTTGGATACAAGAGAAATATTATTTTTTAACTCACAGATAAATAAGTGGTGCGTTACGGAAGAAAAATACAAAGATAGAATTAAACCTTCACTCCAAGTAATATTAAAAAATCCCAAAAACGCTATTATTTCTATGAAGTCTCAAGGGAGCTGGAAAGTTATATATGAAATGAAGAGCGATGGTACTTTCAATAAAAATATTGAGATAAACGCCACACCTGTTGGAAAAACACACCTTTATTTGGTGAGTGAATACCTAAACATATCTTCAAATAATTATATTGAAACAACAAAACTTTTAAGTACTACAAGAATGGACGATCAGGCTAGTTTTCAAACTGTTGCTGAAGAAGCTATTTTAAGTCAAACTTACACTATAAATTTAGGTGAAGTAGAATTAAAAAATAATTTAATGAATTTTAGCATTTCTCAAAACAAAGTTTTATTTTATGAAGACAAAAATGTTATAAACTTTAGCTTATATACAAATATGAGCGATTTTACAAAAGCAAATATTGTAAGATATATAGAAAATACAAATTACAATAGACTTGGAATAGAAATACCCGCTGGTGAAATATGGATACACGAAGAATTTGACAAGGAAAGCTTCCCAATTAAATTATCTTATGTTCAAGACACACCTATAGACGGTATAATAAAAATAAATTTAGGAAGTAGTTGGGATGTACAGTATAAAATCCAAAAATTATCGGATGTGGAAGTTAAAACATCTAATTCTCGTATAACAGACTTCTTATTTACCATAAAAAATTATGGAGATGAAGACAGGATAATAAACATAATAGCCAACATTCCAAATGTCGAAATAAATGATATTAAAATAGACGGTAATTATAGGAACTTTAAGAATAATTCTGAAAAAGGAAAAATCGATATTAATTTTGACCTAGTAGATGAAGTTACAATAAGACTTACTTTAAAAACGATTCTTAAAGAATAAAAGGCTTAATAGTATCAAAAAATAAATCAATATTGTTTATGATAAACAAATTAGATTCAACTTTTAAATCTGAGGCACCGAAATATTTAATATATCTAAACTTTTTGGAAAGTTCTATTGATATATCTTCTTCTAAACGTTTGAAAGAAGGTATCAAAGAAACAAAAATAATTTCATTTTTGGGATTTTGTAAAATATTGTCTATATGCCAATGTTTTTTATATCCCTTTTCTTTATAAGAAAGATGTCTGCCAACACGTTGAGAAAGGTTTTTCATAGCTGATCCAACATATGCATATAAGCTTTTGTTGATAGAGACGTTTTTACCTTTGATTTCTAAAGACATATCCTCTTTAACATTGATTAAAAGTATATAAGAACCTTTATTCGTTATTATTCCCCCTTATTCTTTGAATACTCACGTTGGAAATCTCAAAACTCAGATTATATAAAGGAGATAGCTTCGCCATTGTTTGTATCTAAAGTAAGGAGTCGGTGATATTATGATCGATTCTATAAATTTTCAAGACTATAATCCATATTTGGGATATAAATTAGACCCTGGGGAGCCAGGATTAGCTAACAGCTCTCCAGCTTCTTTAAGCATATTAAGAGTTGCTGCTCATGAAGCTGGTAATATAAACCAATTTAAATCACAAGCTATAAAAAATGGTGGAGTTGTTATATACTCTGATATTGAACTCAAGTTTGAAAAAAGAGGGGGTTTTTTAGCTGCCGTAGCTGGGAAATCCAAAGCTGTTATTCTTTACAAAAAAGAAAGCGAATATTCTACATCAAACCCAGAAAAATTGGCGTTTAATCAGCAACAAGATCAAGAAAAGAGCGAAAAAATAAAAGAAAATATAGAAAAGGAAATAGAAAAATTGAGATATCAACTACTTTCTGAAACAGATCCACAAAAGAGAGAAGAACTATTAATAAAACTTCAAGACTTAGAAATTCTTAAAAGTAACAGTTCTTCGCTAAATATCGAGTTTTTTCTTGGTTTAAAAGTAGATTTATTTGCTTGAACTCACCACTTGTGAACTCTTTTTTTCTTCTTCTTGAAAAGCCTTTTCAATACTTTCTTTTTCGATAAAATTAACAACCCACCTACCAATTAAGCTTCTATACAAAATACTCGATTTATGACCTGCTAAAATTTTTTTAACAACTTTGTTTGGCAACAGATATTCTAAATCTTTTACGGCATCTTTAGGCATGATTTTATCGAAAATTGCCTGAACAAAAAGAACTGGTTGTTTAACAAATTTGGCGTAAGATAAAGGATCATAATGATAACATGTAATTGGGCTCTTTTTGAATATATCATCAATTGAATTAAAATTATTCTTTACGAAATTCTTTGCATCACTTCTAAATTTCTTACAATACTCTTGCGAATCACAACCAAAAGAGTTTTTCTGTGTAGCATATCCGGTTCTAACTTTTTCTGTATATGGGGAATAAAAATTTATCCATCTCCAGTTTGCTCCCGTTATCATCAAAATTCCTTTTTTGATCCTTTTTTCAAGAGCCAAAACCATTGTACCAATTATTCCTCCAAAAGATACCCCCATCAAAAACAAATTATCTTCACAATAGTCTTTAAACGTCTCTAATAAGTCGATCGTTCTTCGCACATCTTTTACTGCGTTGTGAAATAGAATTACGCAGTCTTGAGGTTCTGGAGAGTAAAATGGATCTCCATCTACAATATTGTCGGGCCTTCTTTCCAAATGATATGGAAGAATTACTACACTAGTTCTATATCCACATTTTTTAAAGTATCTCGCATACCATTCAAGATATGGAATATTGTTTGGTCCAATGCCATGCAAAAAAATAATGTCTCCTTTTACATTTCCTTCTGGCTGAAAAAGATGAACTACCTGAGTTTCATTTTCTTTATACAAAGGGTCTTTGTAAACTGTTTCAAACGTATAAACTAAATAATCATTTTCTTTTTTAACATTATAATTAACTGGAACTTTTTCATAATCAAAAATATATGGCGTATCTATCACCCCTAAATCAAAAATAGAAAGATTTGATTAAAACTACTTTTTAATTATAAAATATTAAATTTACTTTTTATTAAAAATTCTATTATATTATAATGATATTATTTAGTTAAATACCCTACAGGGGTAAATGAGTACGGAGTAATTTTCCTTTTCCTTTTTTTCGTTACAAGCGCCGAAAAGCTGTAGAGACGCTCTATACAAGTGCCTTTAATAAACTAAGCTTTTGAATTTAAAACGGGTTTAGGGCGAAGCCCTCTTCCCCTTCGGTACAAGTACCGAATAACTTAAGAAATAAACAATTTGTCGAATTTAGATAAAGACTTTAAAAATGAAAACTTTTTAAAAATAATCTTTTGATTTTAAAACGGGTCCAGGGCGAAGCCCTCTTCCCCTTCGGTATAAGTACCGAATAACTTAAGAAATAAACAATTTGTCGAAATTAGATAAAGACTTTAAAAATGAAAACTTTTTAAAAATAATCTTTTGAATTTAAAAGCGGGTCCAGGGCGAAGCCCTTTTTCCCTTCGGTATAAGTACCGAATAACTTAAGAAATAAACAATTTGTCAAAATTAGATAAAGACTTTAAAAATGAAAACTTTTTAAAAATAATCTTTTGAATTTAAAACGGGTCCAGGGCGGAGCCCTCTTCCACTTCGGTATAAGTACCGAAAAAGTTAAAAGAATTAAATAGGAACTTTAGAAAAAGAGCATTTTTGAAACTAAGCTTTTGAATTTAAAAGCGGGTCCAGGGCGGAGCCCTTTTTCCCCTTCGGTATAAGTACCGAATAACTTAAGAAATAAACAATTTGTCAAAATTAGATAAAGACTTTAAAAATGAAAACTTTTTAAAAATAATCTTTTGATTTTAAAACGGATCCAGGGCGAAGCCCTTTTCCCCCACTTAGGTTGAAGTATCAATCACTTTAAAGAAAATGTAAATTATACAATTTTTAAATTGAGTAAAAATTAATTATTATGGAGGTGAAAAAATGCAACATCCAAAAATTCAAATTTACACAACACCATCATGTCCCTGGTGCAAAAAAGCAAAATCATATTTTAGAGAATTGGGAATTGATTTTAAAGAAATAGACGTATCAAAAGATCAAAAAGCAGCGGAAGAACTTGTAAGAAAAACTCATCAAATGGGAGTGCCTGTTATTCAAATAGGTAACCAGTACGTAATTGGGTTTGATAAAAATAAAATTGAAAGATTGTTGGGTATAAATTAGAGACAATACATACAAAAATATAAGAGGCAGATAAGTTCATTTTATCTGCCTCTTATATTATTTTGGCTGGGACGGTAGGATTCGAACCTACGCATAACGGAGTCAAAGTCCGTCGCCTTGCCGCTTGGCTACGTCCCAATTGAAACTTCTCTGAGTTTTATTATAACATATGAATCTGTATTTGTCAACCTAAGGTATTAAATCATAATTATATGTCACTAAAATGACAGCATAGGCAAAGGTAGTTTGTTATTGAGTTTGTTTTTCTTCTTTAAACCTTACGAAAAAAGAAATGATAAAAGAAACTGCCATCAGTAAAGCAGGAAAAACTGAAATCATAAAACGTGCTGCTAAATCAGGATGTTCACCTGGATTATTTCCATCAACAAAACCAAATATTAATGTAACTAACAATAATACTAAACTTTTTGCTAATCCTGAAAAATGTATAATAAACTGAAAACCGCTAAAATAGATTCCTTCGCGTCTAAGGTTTGAAACTTTTGCATCTTCATCTATCACTTTTGCATATATCAAATCAATATTAGCAGTAACTCCTGCAATCCCAATGCCTATAAAAGCACCTGCAATCATAGAGGAAATTAAAGTTTTAACAAAAAAGATTGGTATAACTGATATTCCCAAAAATAACAAAGAAGCACGCCACGCTGTCATAGCCCCGAACCTATCTATTACTTTAACCCACAAGTACATAGCTGGAATAGCTGTTATAAATACAGCACCTGTTAAATAAGCCGCATTAGCTTCGCTTAAAGCTAAGGTATATTTAATGAAATAAGGAATACTTAACAATAGTAGCGCAAGTGAAGCTTGATAAAAAAAGTTTGTTAAACTTACTGCCCAGAAATTCTTATTTTTCATTATGGCCTTTAAAGATTCTTTTAAAGTTGGGACTTCACTTTCTATATATTCAGGCCTTTCGTGAATACTAAAAACTGCAATTAGATAAAAAAGCATACCTATTAGTATCATGAAAGTAGCTGTTATGGTATATCCATATCTTTCAATTAAGATAGGAGCTAATGTTACTCCCACAATTAACCCAACGAGTTGAAAAGCTTGTCTTAAAGCATTTGACCTTGTCCTTATTTTATTATCTATAAAAAGTTCCGGAAATAGTGAATGATAATTAACCGAAGCAATAGTGGTTAATGTTTCGGTAAACATAGAAAAAATAGCAAAATAAACAACTAATAAATAACCTTTTTGAACTGACGAAGGAGGTGAAAATAAAAAAATATAAAATATACAATATAATGGAACACATATTAACATCCAAGGTTTACGTCTACCTATTTTAGTACGGGTACGATCGGAAAAATATCCAAAAAGAGGGTCATTTATAGCATCCCAAATAGTAGCAAAAAGTGTAACTAACGATATCATTGTTAATGGTACACCTAAAACATCGTTATAAAAAAACACTAAATATGCACCTATCATCTGTCCTGGAATTGTAATGCCTAACATTCCTAAGGCATATGGGAATGGATGAGTTTTACGATAAGAAATGCTATTTATTGTACTCATTTTATCCCTCCTATGAATTCTTTTTGCCCATTTTAGAAGTTTTAAAACTTAGATTTTTATGAATTTCATTAACTTTTTAGATAGATGTAGCCAAGGATATAACATACTCTATCTTCACCTTCAGCGAATCCACTCCTCTAAAAGAAGAATTACACTTAATTTAACGGTGGTTTAATTATCAAAACCGTTCTGGAGATAATAAATTATAATTATATCCACATAGCTTCTTCAAAACAATGCAACATCATCGGAAATAAAACTTTAAAATTTTCAGCATATTTGCATCCTATTTTTTCTCCATATACATTCGCTTTTAATCCAAAATATTGTTGAATAATCAAAAGAAATTCTTCGGTGATTTGACTCTTGTGAATTTTAATAGCCTCAATTTTTTTCTCCCAATAATCATCCACTGAAACATACTGATTAGGATAAGCGGTAAAGAAAAAAGCAATTAAAGCGTTAGAATCTAAACTATTAGATGAAGCTTGTGCAGCAGCTAATCCACAGATTTTGTGATCTTGATGAGTTTCATAAGGTAAAAAAGGATCTACTGTTAAAATTAAATCAGGTTTAATATTTTCGATATTTTTCTTTAAATCGTTTCTTACATCGTTTATGTCGTATCTTCCACCATCAGGATAGTTTAGCCAAATAATTTGATCAACGCCCAATAATTCTGCAGCGTCTTCTTGTTCCTTCTTTCTTATCTTAACTGTTTCTTCACGACTTTTTCCCTTAATTCCTGCCCCGCCTTCTGTAACCATGAGATAAGTAACCTTTGAACCTAATGATTTTAATTTTGCAATAGTTCCTCCTGCACCTATTTCTCCATCATCTGGATGAGGAAGAATACACAATACATTACGTCTATCTTCTATTTTTGGAATAGAAAGCATTTTCTTTAAACTTTGTACAATTTTTTCTTCCATATAAAAGCCTCCCATTTAAAAGATTATTTGCTGTCTTTAGAAATTCTAAAATTTTATATTTTATAAATATTTTAACGTTTAACTTTTTATAAAATGCCTTCTCACTTCTAATCCTTACTTATTCCTAATTTCTTTACCTTTTTCGGTACTTGTAGCGAGAGATAGGGAGGGCTCCGCCCTGAACCCGTTTTAAATTCAAAAGCTTATATTCTAAAAATTTTCATTTCTAAAGTTCCCATTTAATTCTTTTAACTTTTTCGGTACTTGTAGCAAAGCAAGTGAGAGAGGGCTCCGCCCTAAACCCGTTTTAAATTCAAAAGCTTAGTTTTAAAAATCTCTCATTTCTAACGTTTCAATTTAATTCTTTTAACTTTTTCGGTACTTGTAGCGAGAGAGGGGAAGAGGGCTCTGCCCTTGACCCGTTTAAATTCAAAAGCTTATTTTCTCAAAATTTTCATTTCTAAAGTTCCCATTTAATTCTTTTAACTTTTTCGGTATTTTACCGAAAGATGGAGGAGGGCTGTGCCCTGAACCCACTTTAAATTCAAAAGATTAGTTTCTGAAAAGTTTTATTTCTAACGTTTCAATTTAATTCTTTCAACTTTTCGGTACTTGTAGCGAAGGGGGAGAGGGCTCTGCCCTGAACCCGTTTTAAATTCAAAAGATCTTTTTTTAGAAAACCTTCATTTTTAAAGTTTCAATTTAATCCTTTTAACGTTTTCGGTACTTGTAGCGAAGGGGGAGAGGGCTCTGCCCTTGACCCGTTTAAATTCAAAAGCTTATTTTCTCAAAATTTTCATTTCTAAAGTTCCCATTTAATTCTTTCAACTTTTCGGTACTTGTAGCGAGAGAGATGGAGGGCTGTGCCCTGGACCCGTTTAAATTCAAAAGATCTTTTTAGAAAACCTTTATTTTTAAAGTTTCTATATAATGTGCTTAACTATATTCTGTTAATTAATTTATTCTATATTTTTGGAAACTATATATCCGTGGCCAGTTGCATAAGTAATAGACCTTGTCCAGCCACTACAATCTCCGACTATTTTAATATTTCCAAAATGTTCGTTATTTATTTTGTTAGCATAAAATTTTACTTCAGCTCCATACAGAAGGTTATCAGGATATGTGATTCCTTGTATTACTTTTTCCAATCTCTCTAAAAAGTCAATTATGGATTCTATAGTTCTTCTTGGTAAAGCTAAGTTAAGATCTCCTAATATATAGAAATTTGGGTTTAGTGTAGGTTCTACTCTTCCCAATTTTTTGGTCCTTTTAGAATTTTTAAAATCTTCATAGCATTGAAGAATTACTTTATCTCCTCCAGCAAGTATATTGGAAAGTTTTGAAATGTATGATCCATAACCTATAGGATCATTGAAGGGTTGAGTAAATGAATGTGTAACTAATATAGCAAAATTTGTATTGTGTGTCTTCTTATCAGAGTTGGCATGTCCATTAACAGTTACAAAATCATCGTATTTTTCCAAAGTTACTTCACCCGAAGGATTGTTACAGAAAGTCCTAACGATGTATCCTGTTTTAGTTTTCAACCTTATTTTAAATTCATACATCTCTTTATTTAGGTCTTCTACTACATGGTTTGGTAATTCATATCTTATTCCAAGATCAACCTTGTCATTTGATAATACTAATTCTGGATGATCTTTTACCAGATTGTTAACTAATTTATGTCCTCGCCTTCCAACTGCTATTATTACGTTATCATAACTTTCTTCTGATTTATTGCTGATAACTATAACTTGTTTCTCTGAAGGTAAAACTTTTGTAACTTCTTCTCCAAATTTAAAATTTATATTTTTTGTTTCTAAAAATTCTTTATAAATGTTTTTAACAGTTTCTGTTAGTATATCCGTTCCTAAGTGAAAAAAATGAGAGATAATTGGTTCAAATCCTGCATCATAAAACTTTCTATATAATTGCTCGTTTTCAAAAGAGTTACCTCTTTCCAACTTTTCGGACAAAATGAGTGTCCCATTATTCTTTTTTTCGGCATAACCAGATTTTATCAGATAATATTCTACAACTTTTTTTTGTATATTGAGAGGAATTTCTAAATCTCCACCCATTTCTTTTGATATAAACAATTTTCCATCGTATTTTAAGCCTCCAAAACCGGAAGTTTCGATATTTTCGCCTTTTTCATAAACATCAACGATAAATTTTTCGTTTTTTCTATCTTCTATAAAACCTTTTAAAAATCCTATTGCTGAGGCCCCAAATCCAATAATAGCTAATTTTTTCATTAAAAATTACCTCCTAAAAAAAGTTGTTTTTTATTTACTTCGGTTTTAATTAATGTAATTGATACGTATACTGAAAGGGGGAGGAGGGCTTCGCCCTGAACCAGTTTTAAATTCAAAAGATTATTTTGCAGTGAAACTGCGAACGATGTGGTGAGGGCTTCGCCCTGGACCCGTTTTAAATTCAAAAGCTTAGTTTCTGAAAATTATCGTTTCTAAAGTTCCCATTTAATTCTTTTAACTTTTCGGTACTTGTAGCGAAGGGGGAGAAGGCTTCGCCCTGGACCCGTTTTAAATTCAAAAGCTTAGTTTCTGAAATGCTCCTTTACTAAAGTTGCCATTTAATTTTTTTAACTTTTTGGCACTTGTAGCCAAGCAAGGGGGAGGAGGGCTCTGCCCTGAACCCGTTTAAAATTCAAAAGCTTAGTTTCTGAAATGCTCCTTTACTAAAGTTGCCATTTAATTCTTTTAACTTTTTGGCACTTGTAGCCAAGCAAGGGAGAGGGCTCTGCCCTGGACCAGTTTTAAATTCAAAAGCTTATTTTTAGAAATGCTCCTTTACTAAAGTTCCCATTTAATTTTTTTAACTTTTCGGTATTTTTACCGAAAGAGGGAGGAGGGCTTTGCCCTGAACCCATTTTAAATTCAAAAGATTATTTTTAAAAAACCTTTATTTTTAAACTCTCTATTTTATTGACAATTAAATATAATTATAGTATAATTATTCGGGATGCCGAGGTGGCGGAATTGGCAGACGCGGCGGACTCAAAATCCGTTGGGGTGGAGAACCTCGTGCGGGTTCAACTCCCGCCCTCGGCACCAGTAAAAGGGCATGCATATGCATGCCCTTTCTATTTTAGCAATTATGACGAAGTATTTTTTATACTTATTCATTTAACAATAAATTTAGTTGTTAATTTGCCTTCTTCATCTGAACTAATATTTATTAGTAGACCATATTCTCCTCTTATATTTGGAACATATTGTTTGAAAATGGGAGCTATATCTACAAAGATATAAGAAACATTTCCTATTCCAATTTTTTCACTTAATCCTTTAAATAATGGATCATCAGAAAGTTTAGGTTGAGTAGATAAAAATTTTTGAAGATCATTTTCTTTTTTATTAGATAATAGCATAAACTCATTTGCTTTCCAAATATAATAAGTTTGTTTTACAGTTTCTTTCCTATTTTGTTGATTAGTAATCTGCTTTTCAATATAAAATTCTAAATTATTTGAATCAATCTTCTTATATTTAATTGATTGCCCTTGCAAAATGGGAATAACTTCGTCTATTTTTGCTTCTGTTTTTAATTTTAAATAAATTCCTTCTGATGTATTTAAAAAATTTCCACTAAATTCTACTCCACTGGATAGTGATAGTAAATTTTCTATTATTTCATAATCAACAAAATTGTTTATAATGTCAGATATAAAGGATACATCCTTAGGTATAAAACCGGATGTTAAAAATATAGGAGAGACATAATTATACTTATCTGGCGTATTAATAAAACTTTTGTCAATAGAAGTAGGATCTACGCTTCCAGAACCTCCTCCGATCAATAACCCTTCATCAACGTAAAAATATCCTTCACCTTGATAATCAGAAGTGTTTAACTTATAGAGTAATCCATTATTTTTAGATAAATTTTCTTCAAAATTTTCAATTCCTTTTTGTGAAGATGAATATAATTCTGTGTTTTGAACCATTATCAAATATTTTGAATTTTCAACATTCTCATAAATCGGGATAAAATTAAATGAGGAATTGTTAGTAAAATTATTTAAGATATTATTTAAATTAGTTGAAAGGCTTTGAGGATCTTTTACAGGTCCAATAACAAAACCAAAAGAATAATCATCTTCTTTAGGTTCTTGAATAAATACAACTAAATCATTTTGAAATTCGGATAAAAAACTATTATAATCAATTTTGACAGTGTTAAAATACATTTGAATTAAAACGCTGACAAGTAATTCACCGTTGAAAGGTTCTAAAAGTAAAGATTTTATCGTAGGAACAGTTTTCAAATCGCCGTATGTGTCTGCTAAATTGCTAAAATAAAATACACCTTTAGAATCTTTTGGAACAAAGTTCAAAATGTTTTGTGAAAAGATGGATATTGAAAGAAAAATTAAAACAATAACAGAAAAAGTAAGCTTTTTTCTCATATTAGCAATGTGCGATAATAACGCACCTAACCTCCTTTAAAGATTTTATTTTATTGTCACCCTAAACCTACTTTAAATTCAAAACCTTATTTTTAGAAAATTATCCTTTCTTGGGAACTACTACACTTATATGTTATATGTTTTATAAGATTTTAGAATTTTCTTCATTTTTCATGAATTTCGTTATAAAATCAAGGACTTCTTGAATAGATGACTTAATTTTATCTGTTTTAAGCGAAAATCCTGCGGCTCTTGGGTGTCCACCTCCACCAAAATGAACAGCAATTTTTGAAACGTCCGCCCATTCTTTGGATCTCAAAGAAACATGGTATAATCCTCGCTCATATTCTTGAAATACAATGGCTACTTCCACATTTCTTATAGAACGTAACTTTTCAACAAAAGAAGGAGCATCCTTTGGTATAATGCCGTAAGCAGAAAGCATATCAAGGGTTATGGTAGTATAAGCTATCTGTCCATTTAATAATAACTGAAGGTTTGAAATAATGTCTTTGAGTAAATAAAGATGTTCTATAGGCGTACTATCTAATATTAAATTAGCAATATAACTAATATTAGCTCCTTTCTCTGTAAGCGCAGCGGCATCTTTAAAAACCTGCGTTCCTGTGTTTTGATATCTAAAAAAACCTGTATCTGTTGCTATTCCAAGTAAATTCATCGTAGCTAATTCTTCATCGTAATCAACATTTAAATCATTCAAAATTCTATAAACCATTTGTGCTGTAGAACTCATTTTAAAATCTACCCAATTAATATCTGCAAAATGGGTATTGGTAGCATGATGATCGATTAAAACTACTTTGAAGAATTCTAAATACTTTTCAATTTTTCCAATCCTATCAGTAGAAGAAGCATCTAATACAATCATAAGGTCAAACTTATTAAGGTCATTTTCGATCGAAGAAAAATCTTTAATTTCTTTTTTAACTAATGGAAATTGTAATAGATATTCAGGTATATCATCGTCTATTACTGCTGTACATTTTTTATTTAATTTCTCTAATCCTGATTTCATACTTACTACAGAGCTAACATCGTCTCCATCCGGTAATATGTGGCCAACTATCAATATATTATTGCTTTTAAGGATTTCTTCAATGATTTTTTCTTTTTCTTGCAATTAATAATCGTCTCCTTATCTAATCTTTGTACTAAATCTATTTAAATTCAAGCACTTATTTTTAAAAATTTTTCATTTCTATAGTATTTGTACTTCAAAATAATTTAATAGCATTGTATACAACTTTTTCAAATTTAATTTTGATTTTTTCAGTTACTTTTAAAACATCTTCATGTTTCAGAGGTTCTGACAATATTCCCGCAGCCATATTTGTTACTGCAGAAAAAGAAAGTGTTTTAAGATCTGCGTGTTTTGCAGCCATTATTTCCGGCATGGTTGACATGCCTACCAAATCTGCATTAAGTTTTTCAAATAATTTTATTTCTGCCGGCGTTTCGTAGGAAGGGCCGAGAGTCCATAAGTATATACCTTCTTTGATTTCTATTCCTTCTGATTTTGACTCATCTATTACTAATTTTAACCATTTTTTGTCTATGGGTTCTTCCATCGAAGGAAATCTTGGACCTATCTTGTCTAAGTTAGGACCTATCAATGGGTTTTTAAAAGTAAAATTGATA
The DNA here is from genome assembly GCF_002895485.1 of Petrotoga sp. 9PWA.NaAc.5.4. Lineage (NCBI taxonomy): Bacteria > Thermotogati > Thermotogota > Thermotogae > Petrotogales > Petrotogaceae > Petrotoga > Petrotoga sp. 9PWA.NaAc.5.4. The sequence goes on along the minus strand of NZ_AZRK01000012.1, from coordinate 137,585 downwards.
AAATCAGTGTTAGCGACTATATCTCCAGGAGTAAAAGTTCTGTTTATTCCCCCTGCGGCATTTGTAATAATAATGCCTTTAACTCCTAAAGCTTTCATTACATATATAGGAAAAACTATTTTTTTTAGTTCTGTACCCTCATAAGCATGGAATCTACCTTTCAATACCATGACAGGAACTCCTTCAATGGTTCCTAAAACAAGACTTCCTTCATGCCCAACAACTGTAGATTGAGGGAAAAAAGGGATATCTTTGTATTTTATTATTTTGGAATTTTCTACTTTATCAGCGATGTATCCCAATCCTGATCCTAATATTAACCCTATAACAGGTTTTATTTCTGTATGTTCTTTTATATATTGGGTAGCTTTTTCGATTTTAGTAGACATGGCAACTCCTCCACAAATTATCTTATATACTGTCTTTAGAAATTCTAAAACTTAAGCTTTGTTGAACTTTTAATTTTAAACTTTTTTAAGAATACCTCCCACGTGAAAACGCCCAAATTGGTCGTTTTTACAACTGTGATCCACCCTTATTTATGGTAATTACCATATTTATTGAAAAATTTTTACTACTATGCAACAATAATATGTTTGGCTTCTTCTTCTGAAAGGTTTATAATTTTATCGTTTGCAAAAATTTCAAAACTCTTTTCTTCCTTTTTTTTAATTTCTACAGTTAGTCCTGGATATATACCTTTGCTTATTAAAGCCTTTTTCATTTCATTTTCTTCAGAAATATCTAATATTTCTGAAGGTTTATCAAGAGGTAGATCATACAAAGTTGTTTTAAAATCATGTGGCATTTTTTTTCGATATTTTGAAATAAATTCCTTTGCTTTGTTAAATTCTATAGGGTTTCTTTTTAAAAAGAGTATCAAACCATCTAATGAAACATATATGTTATCAGTAATATGATGCTCCATTCCACATGACAAGTTATAAGCTTGTTCTTTGGAAAGTCCTAGAACATTTACAAAAAAATCATTTAATATTATATATTTTCTATAGACCCTTTCTGCCATAAGCAAGCCTTTTTCTGTTAGATTAACATAACCGTACCTTTCATGTTTTACATAACCTATCTTTTCTAATTTTTTAACGGCTTCAACAGCAGATGCATCTTTTACAGACAAAATTTTTGAAATGTCTTTAATTCTTGGAATTTTTCCATCGATCTGTAATGTGTATATGGCTCTTAAATAATTTTCTAAACTTTCTGAAATCTTGGGACTCAACTTTCATTCTCCTTCTTTTAAAACTTCTTTAATGTATAAACCTGTTTCAATGCCAGTTTCTACAATTTCTCCATCGATTTGAACTATTGGAAAAGTGGAAGTTTTACCCTTTTTTAAAACAACAGCCTTTTTACCATTATTTAATAATACGATGGTTCCTGTAGGATATAATCCCACAATTGAAAAAAATAAACTAACATAATAAGGGTCAAAAATTAATCCGGAATATCTCAAAAGAAAACTCATAGCTTCGTAGGAAGAATGTCCACTTTCTATATACGAATCATAGGCATCCCCTATTTGAAGGACTCTTACAACGGGACTTATAGAATTTTCCTTTAAACGCATAAATATTCCGTTACCATCAAACCTTTCATGATGAGTAGAAACGGCATCTACAATCTCTTTGCTTATGTTTTTTTCGATATTTTTTAAGGCTTCATATGCAGAAACTATGTGAGATCTGACAGTTACATCTTGTAAATCTAAATAATCAAATATAACTCTTTTACCTAGTAAACTGTAACCTATATCATGCAACAAAGAAGCTTTCAAAAGGGGATTGAAAAAAACATCCGGCATATTCATTTTTGATGCTATTATAGTCGAAATAATGGCTGTGTTTATAGAATGTGCATTTAACGATTCGTCTCCAATAGAATGAAAAAGATTGAGAACAACATCTTCCTTCTTTAAAAATCGTTTATAAATATCTTCTGACAAGTTATCGAGTTCAGTAGTGTCTTCCTTCAAATGGGTAATATTTTTAACAAATTCAAACTGTTGATGCCACTGAGTATATTTTTCTTCTTCAACAACAGGAGGGATATCATCAAATTGGATGGTAATTTTTTCTTCAATTTTCTTTTCGATGAAATCATTCTCATCGTACACCATTACGATTCTAATACCGTAATTTTTTAATCTCTCGATATCTCTAACTTTAAGTACAGTCCCTTTTGAAATTAATAATGTAGAACCCTTATAAACATTTTCAGCCACAACCTGTCCCGCTTTTAATTCATAAAAAGGCACTCTTTTCATTAATATCATCCCACCTTTAAAAAATTATCTTTGAGGAGAAAGTATCGAGATAAATTCGGGACTTAGTAGTATATTTTCTGTTGTTTCAATGACATCTTCCATTTTTACTTTTTCTAATTTCTCTATAAATTCTTCTATCGTTATGATTTTACCATAATTTTCGTATAAATCTAAAATATTTAATGCCATCGAGAGATTATTTTCTAATTCTAAAGTTAATTTTCCAATCAATCTATTTTTACCATAATTAAACCATTTTTCCATTTTTTTATAATCTTTGATAATAGAAAAAATTTCTTGAAATTTTTTTATCAATATAGAGAGTTTCTCTTCAGAAGTAGCTGCAAAAAATAGTAGAAGACCTTCTTTTGGATAAGCTTCATAGTCGGATGCAACTTCATACACTAATCCTTCTTCATCTCTTAGCTTTGAAAATAATAAAGAGCTCATGCCACTTCCCAAAAAAGTATTTAAAATAAGCGTATTATAATAACCTTGAGTTATCTTACCCGATGCTTTAAATGCTCTAACTACATAACTACTTGAAAGATCTTTTTTTGCTTTTTTAATAACCACATTTTCATTTTTAATAATTGGACTACTTATATCGATTTTTAATCGAGAATCATTGGTTGGGTTTATTTTATTAAGCTGATTTAGAACATCATCCTCAACAAACTTACCTACTATTATAACATCAACGTTTTCAGGAATATAAAATGTTTTATAATAATAATCAATAACATCATAATTTAAGTTTGAAACAGTTTCTTTAAAACCTAAAACGGGTCTTGCAAAACCTTCATCGTAAATATTCTTATACAAATTTTCAAAAACATTGTTAATTGGATCATCTTCATATGAAGAAATTTCTTCCGAAACAATATTTTTTTCTTTAATAATATCTTCGGTTTTAAATAGTGGTTCAAAAACTATTTCAGACAAAATCTCAATACTTTCTGTTACTTTTATGGCTGGAACTTTTGTATAAAACACCGTAAAATTTTTAGAAGTAAAAGCATTTAAGGTTCCACCTACTTCTTCTATGGGATTTTTAATTTGATGCGCATCTCTTTTTTTAGTGCCTCTAAAAACTAAATGTTCTATCAAATGAAATATTCCAGCATCGTTTGAACTTTCTTTAGATGAACCAGCTTTGACACAAAAAAGAACAGCGGCACTCATCATAGATTCTCTGGATACTAAAATAACATTTAATCCGTTATCTAATTTTTTGTATTTATACAAAGATTATACCTCCATTTTTGTTTTTTATACTTGCTTTAAAAATTCTAAGATCATTATTATATATATGTTTTAGTGTTGATTTTTTTACAAAATACCTCCTCAGTTCTAATCCACATTAATTTCTAATTTTTTTAACTTTTTCGCTACATGTAACGAAAAAGAGGGGGAGGGCTCCGCCCTGGACCCATTTTAAATTCAAAACCTTACTTTCAAAAACGCTTCATTTCTAAAGTTTACATTTAATTTCTTTAGTTTTTCGGTACTTGTGGTTAGGTAGGGGAGGGCTACGTCATGGACCATCTATAAATTCAAATGCTTATTTTCTGGAAAATCTTAATTTCTAAAGTCCCTAACTAATCTTCACTAATTCTTATTTTTTTAAACTTTTCGATGCTTGTAACCAGGAAAGGGGGAAGTTTTTCAATTTTTTAGGGTATTTTGCCTATATTAATTATACGATAATCGCTGTATAATTAATATAAACATGCGGTTAAAACCCGCACGTTTGATTTATTCTTCTTTTAGTTGTTTCAATTGAAATTTCCCTTGATCTTCTAAGCTTAATACTTCTACTTTTACTTTATCTCCTATTTTAAAAGCATCTAATTTATCTTGTAGATTAGAAACATGAAGCATTCCAACCTTACCCGGAAGCACTTCTACAAATATTCCATATTTTTCAATTCTTTTAACGGTTCCCTCAAATATCTTACCTTTTTCAACTTCAGCAGTCATATCTTGTATATGCTTTATTGCTTCGTTTACTTTATTTTTATCATTTCCTGTAACTTTAATCTTTCCGTCCTTTTCTATAAATATTTCAACTCCATATATTTCACTGATTTCTTTTATCGTTCTTCCGCCAGGTCCGATAACTTCACCTATCTTTGAAATGGGTATGTTGGTAACTTTAATTATCGGGACATAAGGTGATAACTCTTTTTTAGGTTCTTGCATCGTTTCGTACATTTTATCTAATATTTTGTTTCTCGCGATCTTAGCTTTTTCTAACGCTGTTTGAAGAACTTCTTTGTTTACTTTGCTTGTTTTTACATCCATTTGAAAGGCTGTAATGCCGTCTCTTGTTCCCGCAACTTTAAAGTCCATATCTCCAAGGTGATCTTCCATTCCTAATATGTCTGTTAAAACAACAAAGTTATCTTCTTCGAAAACTAATCCCATTGCAATTCCTGCAACGTGTTTTTTAATGGGAATACCTGCATCCATCAAAGCTAAAGAAGCTGAACAAACACTTGCCATTGAGGAAGAACCGTTTGATTCTAAGATTTCAGATACTACTCTTATAGTATAAGGAAATTCTTCATCACTTGGTATCAAATTTTTATGAGCTCTTTCTGCCAAATGGCCGTGCCCTATTTCTCTTCGACTAACGCCTCTCAATCTTTTGACTTCGCCAGTTGAAAAGGGAGGAAAGTTATAATGAAGCATAAATCGTTTTTCTTCATCACTAAATATTGTATCCACCAATTGGACATCCATTGGTGCTCCTAAAGTTACTACAGCAAGGGATTGTGTTTCTCCTCTTGTAAAAAGAGCAGATCCATGTACCCGTGGAATCAAACCAACTTCACAAGATATATCCCTTATATCATCTATAGTTCTTCCATCAACTCGTCGATTTTCATCAATTATCATCTTTCGCATTAATTCTTGAACTTTATCTTCGAAAGCTTTACTCAAAAAATAACTTTTTTCAAGATAAAAAGCTTCGCTCCATTTTTCTAAAAACTTTTCTTCAAATTCTTTTTTTATTTTATCTTTATATTGAGATAAAGCTTTGTCTCTATTTTTCTTACCTGTTGTAAGTAAAACATTTTTTAACTCTTCTTCATTCAACAGAGAAAGATAATCGTTTATAAACTCATTAGGAACCTCTAGTTGTTTCACTTCCCATTTTTCAACATTAATTTCTGAAATAATTTCTTCTTCGAAACTAATTATTTCTTTGATCTTTTCATGAGCAAACATCAATGCTTCTACCATTTCTTCTTCTGTAACCTCTAAAGATTCACCTTCAACCATTGTTATAGCATCTTTTGTACCAGCTACAACCATGTCCATTTTTGACTTTTTAAGCTCTTGTTGATTTGGAAAAACTATGAATTGCCCATCAACATACCCTATTCTAACACCTGCAACTAAACCATTGAACGGAATAGGAGAAAGGTTTAATGCCAATGATGCACCAGTAATTCCCCATGTTTCTATGCTGTCATCATTTAGCATAGAAAAAACTGTTACTATTATCTGTACTTCATTGTAGAAATTTTCTGGAAATAAAGGTCTTATAGGTCTATCTATAAGCCTGGCTGCAAGTATTGCTTCATCACTTGGTTTTCCTTCTCTTTTAATGAATCCTCCTGGAATTTTACCCACCGCATAAAATTTTTCCTGAAATTCAACCGTCAAAGGAAAAAAATCTGTACCTTTTATCGGCTCTTCGGATGCATCAGAAGTTACTAATATCGTTGAATCATTGAAAGTTAGCATTATCGAACCTAAGGATTGTTTGGCAACCTTCCCATGTTCGATACGTAACTTTCGACCAAAAATCTCTTTTTCCCAAATTTTCATTCTTTCACCTCCATAACTAAAGATAATACTCAATTTAGAAATTCTAAAATCCTTATTATATATATGTTTTAGAATTGATTTTTTTACAAAATACTTCTTCAGTTCTAACTCTCATTGATTCCTAATTTTTTAACTTTTTCGCTACGTGTAGCGAAAGAGGGGGGCTCCGCCCTGGACCCTTTTAAAATTCAAAAACTTTTTTTAAAAACTTTATTTGTAAAGTCAACGATGTTTTTTAATGTACTCTCTACTTTATACTGAAAAGGGAGAAGGCTCTGCCCTGGACCCGTTTAAAATTCAAAAGCTTTTTTTAAAAACTTTATTTCTAAAGTCAACGATGTTTTTTAATGTACTCTGTACTTTATGCTGAGAAAAGGAGGGGGGCTCCGCCCTGGACCCTTTTAAAATTCAAAAACTTTTTTTAAAAACTTTATTTGTAAAGGCGATGATATTTTTTAATGTACTCTCTACTTTATACTGAAGAAGGGAGAGGGTTCTGCCCTGGACCTGTTTTAAATTCAAAATTCTACTTTTAGAAAATTATCTTTTCTAAAGTCCTTATAAAAATAAAACGGAGCTGTTAGCCCCGCTTTTTATTTTTTATTAAAATTATCCCCTTATACCTAATTTATTTATTATTTCTTGATAAACTAAAGGTTTATTTTTCCTTAAATATTTTAACATCTTTCTCCTTTTTCCGACCATCGTCATCAAGCCTCGTCTAGTGTGATAATCTTTAGGGTGATTTTTTAAATGTTCTGTTAAATGTTTTATTCGCGCAGTTAGTAAAGCAACCTGAACTTCAATAGAACCAGTATCTTTATCGCTTATCTTAAATTCTTCAATAACTTGCTCTTTTTTTTCAGGGTCTAATCCTCTTGACATATCTCTAAAACCTCCTATAAAATTCCTTTAACCAAGAAAGAGAAAAGAAATTCCCTAACTGAGTTAAGGTCTAATATATTATACAATCTTAATTTTTATTTGTCAAGATAATAAATTTAAATTTTTAGTTTACTTTGTGACTGATCTATACGTTCTCTAACAGCATGGGAAGCTGCTATTGCTCCATCAGAAACTGCAGTTACTATTTGTCTGACATTTTTATGTCTCACGTCACCTATAGCATATACTCCTTCGATTTTTGTTTCCATATTTTCATCTGTAACTATAAATCCATATTCATCAGTTTCAAATTTTGTTATATCTAAAAAACTAGTTTCGGGTAACAAACCGATAAAAATAAATATCCCATCAAATTTTTCTTCATAAATTTCTCCGGTTTTTAAATCTTTAATTTTCAAACTTTCTACTTTTTCTTTTCCTTTTATCTCTTCAACCACTGAATTCCATTTAAACTTTATATTTGGTTTATTAAATGCTCTTTCTTGATACAACTTATCGGCTCTTAATTCATCTCTTCTATGAATAATATAAACTTCTTTTGCAATATTAGAAAGGTACACAGCTTCTTCAACGGCTGTATTCCCTCCTCCAACTACCGCTATCTTTTTATCTTTAAAAAAATGTCCATCGCAACTTGCGCAGTAAGAAACTCCTTTAGATGAAAATTCTTTTTCTCCTTTTACTTCTAATTTTTTGGGTTTTGAGCCACTTGCTATTATTACGACTTTACTTTTAACTAATTCCCCATTATCTAATTTAGTCAATTTTAAATTATCTTTGAATTCTATCGAATTAACTTGTGCAGGATAGAATTCAACTCCAAAATGGGAAGCATGTTCTTTCATTAACGTAGAGAGTTCTTCACCTCTTATCGATTTAAATCCAGGATAATTTTCAATTATATCGGTTATATTCATTTGTCCACCTTCAACAGCTTTTTCTACAACTAAAGCTGAAGCTCCTCCTTGTAAGGCATAGATAGAAGCAGCTATTCCAGCTGGACCTCCACCTACTATAACAACTTCGTATTCCTCTTTAAGTTGAAATTTTTTGCCTACATTTTCAACATTGAAAAACATGTGAGTTCCTCCTTGTAAACAAAAATTCGATAAAAAAGAGGGAAATTGATCCCTCTTTATGTTTTTTATATGTTGTTTATTCGGCAGCCCTTAAAATTTCTTCAACAAATGCTTGTTCTGGATAAGCTCCTACGAATTCATTCTTTTTTATCCATTTTCCATTTTCATTTATTTCTATAACTGTATGAGGAACCGAACTTACTCCATATTCAAACGAAAGTTGGTCAAATTCGTTCGCTTCTATCATTTCTCCAATTATATTAGGATTTATTAAAGCTGCTTGATGGGCAGCATAAACGGCTTTAGGACAGTAAGGACATGTAGGAGTTACAAAAACTCTGATTCTCATTTTTTTATCGATTGTATAAAGCTTCTTCATATTTTCTTCGTTAAAAGCATCGATTTTCATGTTAGCTACAGCTATTATATCCTCTAATAAAGTAGAAAATTCGTGTCCTGAAGGAATTCCGTAAAATCTTACTCCTAAATCATTACCTTCGCTATCTAATATTATTATTGCAGGCAAAAGATTTTTCTCAATTTCGTATGGATACTCATCAGAAGTTACACTATATGTTTGTACTTGGATTTTATCGTTCAATTCTTTTAATTCTGTTAAAAGCTGTTGAGTTATTTCCGAATAATCACTCTCATTTCTTATCAACACTAATTGTACAGAGTCTCGTACTTCTTCCAAAATTTCTTTTACTTTATTTCCGGTTTTACTGTCTATTAATTTTTCCATTACCTAAAAACCTCCTATATATCAATTATTTACTCACTTTAAAAATTTTAAACTTCACATTTTATAAAAATTTCGATGTTTAACTTTTTTGCAAAATACTTCCCCGCTTCTAATCCTTACTAATTCTTAATTTCTTTACTTTTTTTTGGTACTCATACCGAAGGAAGGAGGAGAGGGCTTCGCCCTGAACCCATTTTAAGTTCAAAACCTTATTTTCTAAAAATTATCATTTCTAAAGTCCACATTTAATTTTTTCAACCTTTTGGTACTTGTAGTGAAATAGAGAGGGACTGTACCCTGAACCCGTTTTAAGTTCAAAAGCGTATTTTAAGAAAAATTATCGTTTCTAAAGTCCACATTTAATTTTTTCAACCTTTTGGTACTTGTAGCGAAATAAAGAGGGACTGTACACTGGACCCGTTTTAAGTTTAAAACCTTATTTTCAGAAAAATTATCGTTTCTAAAGTTCCCATTTGATTCTTTTAACTTTTTTGTTACTTATAGCGAGAGAGGGAGGGCTCCGCCCTGAACCCGTTTTAAGTTCAAAACCTTATTTTTGAAAAATTCCACTATTTAATTTCAATCAAATATTGTTCCTTGATATTAACCCTTCAAATATACCCTTATATGGTATATTAACAAATTTATATGTAATTTATTTTAAGATACTATATGTTTTATTAATTTTAGATGATTTAAGTATTGCAGCAAAAAAGAATAAAATAGTGGGTATTATTATATATTTTAACTGTATTGAATTCTGAGCTAATGAAAAAAATATAATTAATAGATAATAAATTCCAACGCCGAACAAATATGATTCTATGCCTCTTATTATCAATTTTTTTGATAAAAATTCCCTAAAAAATGTCTTTTTTGAGTGTCCAAAAGATAAGACGATAATTTTAAATCTATCTTTAAACTTGTTGTTAGCCGAATCAAACGATCTCAAATAAAAAAACGATAATACAATTATTAATAAAACTTCTATGACAATATATGATTTGTTAGAAATCTTCAAATAAAAAAGAGAAACTAAAAAAGACATTGTTCCATAAATATTGAAATAATCAATAAATAAAAACAATTTTTTATTATGATTTATAATTAACTTTATTATTAAAAAAGCAATTATAAAAGCTATAGTATTTATAAATAAAGACTCTAAGAAAATCATAAATATCCAACATCTCGCTATTTGTTTAAATTATTAATCACTCTCGGGGTATATTATCCTCGGGTATATTATCTCTTGAAATCTCAGCCATAGATGCAACTGAACTTAAAATACCAGAAATTTCGTATGGCATAAATATTTTAGTTGCTTTTCCGTTAGAAATATCTTTTAATGCCTCTAAGTATCTGACAGTAATTAAATCCTTAGTAGGATTACCTTTATGGATTGAATCAAAAACTTTTAATATTGCTTGTGCCTCTCCTTCAGCTTCCGTACTTAGTTTATATTTTTGAGCGTCTGCAATTTTTTTAACAGCTTCAGCCTCACCTTCAGCTTTTAAAATAGCTGCGTTTCTGTCTCCTTCTGCTTTGGTAATTTGGGATTGTTTGTATCCTTCAGCTTCTAATATAACAGCTCTTTTCATTCTTTCTGCTTTCATTTGTTTGCTCATAGCATCCATTATATCTTGTGGAGGATCTATCTTTTTTATTTCGACTCTTGTTATTCTAACCCCCCATTTATCGGTAGCTTCATCGAGTACCTCTCTCAGTTTTGTGTTTATTCTTTCACGAGAAGTTAGCGTTTGATCAAGTTCTAATTCTCCTATAACGTTTCTTAAATTTGTTTGAGCTAATTTAACAGCAGCTGATGTAAAATCACCTACATTATAAACAACTCTGTAAGCATCTGTAACTTCGTAGTAAATGACAGCGTCCACTGTAACTATAACGTTGTCTCTAGTTATAACTTCTTGCGGAGGAACATCTATAACCATTTCTCTTAAATCGACCTTTGTTATTCTCTCAATAAAAGGCATTATAAAATTAAGTCCCGAACTTACCTCACGTTGAAACTTCCCTAATCGTTCAACTAATCCTTTTTCATAAGGCCTTACAACTTTTAAACTTATAGAAGCAAGAAAAATCAAAAATATAACAATAATAATCAATACAATTAACATATTAAATCCCTCCTTTGTTAGATTTGATTACCCACTTTAAAAATTAAAAAACTACATTTTATATATGTCTCAAATTTAAATTTTTTCAAAAATAGCTCCTCAGTTCTAATCCTTACTATTTCTTAATTCTTTTAACCTTTTCGGTACTTGTAGCGAAAGAGGGGGAGAGCTCCGCCCTGGACCCATTTTAAATTCAAAACCTTATTTTCTGAAAATTATCATTTCTAAAGTACCTGTTTATTTTTTTAACTTTTTCGTTACTTACGATGCTCTTTGTCGCAGACGGTGTATTTTAAACGCTATAAGTTCAAATACTTATTGCATCCACCTCTCTGGTGAGGAAATTTGTATTAAAAGTTAAATCTTCGTTTCTTCAGAAGATCCTTGTGGAGTTTTAATCTTCTTTATGTAAACAAAATTTGCAGTTTTTTTAGTCACTATGACTTCATCATTAATTTTAAATTCTTGATCAGCTTCTGATTCATCAGGATAGGCTCTCCACTCATCGCCTTTAATTTTGATTATGATTCTTCCTTCTTCATCTATTTTATAAACTTTACCTTTCATCCCTACGATTTGATCTTGATACGGCCTATAATCGGCAGCTTTTTTATATAAGTTTTTGATTATTTTTCTCGTTGAAATCCAAAGCAAAAAAGATACGACAAGGAAAATAGTCATATTTATAACAAGAGAAGCTATGAATAAGGAAGTGATAGCAGCGACCCCGGCACCAATAGCAAACCATAGAAAAAAGAAAGAAGGAAGGATAGCTTCAGCTGAGGCAAAAATTATAGCAAATATAACCCATATACCCCACTGTCCCATTGATTTCACCTCGATTTTTTATATTTTCATTACCTTATCAGGATGTATAATTTCAATTTCCGTTTTTGGAAACTCACGGGTTAAAAGTAACTTTACTTCATTTATTTTGCTGTTGTATCTGCTTGAGACATGATAAATTATCAATCTTTTTGGATTAGTTTCTTTTATCAATCTTTGTAATTCTCTAAGAGAGGTATGATTCCTTATTTTTCTATCAGACTCATCAAAAAAGGTACACTCATGTATTAAGGTATCGCAATCTTTTGCAAATTCTGGGGGTATTGGTAAAGAATCACCGCTTATGGTCAAGATATTAGCGCAAAAATCTTCCAAAATATCTACTTTTTCGTTTACTATCAAGTTTTTAATCTTTTCTTGCGGAAGGTCTCTATATTCTTTCTTTAACCTTCTTCTTTTTTCTAATATTTGATAACCATAAGATATTTCACCAGGCGAATGCCTTGTTTTAAATGGTTTTATAAATCTTTTGCTATTTATATCTATTTTATCTGACAAATTTAATTCTATGTAATCTACTTCATATCTCAATCTCTTGTTCATTTTGTTTATAAAATTAATATATTCAATTATATTTGTAGAACCCTTTGGAAAATAAATTTCTAATTTCTTGTCTCTGCTTCCCATAGCATTGTTCCTTGTATTAATAATTCCCCATAGTCCGGCTATATGATCAACATGAGCATGTGTGAAAAATATCTTTTCTATTCCATAAATTTTATTTCCTAATTCGTCACTTATTCCTTCCCCTGTATCAAAAAGAATTCGATTTGGTTTATAAAAAACCCATGTTGTGTAAAGAGCTTTTGATTTAATAATAAACTCCAAGAAAGACAACCCCTAATTTAAATTATTTTCTGGAATTAATTCAACTTTTATTTCTCCTTTTACACCTTGTGGTAACTTAACTTTTATTTTGTAAGAACCAACTTCTTTAATGTTGACTTTTTCTTCGAACCAGGTTTTATCAAAATTTTCTCCGATTAATTCCTCTATTCTTTTTGCGACATCTTGTGAAGTGACAGCACCAAATAACTTTCCTTTTTCACCAGCTTTAACCTTTATGTCTATCTTTACTTTTTTAAGTTTTTCTAAGAGTTCTTCACTTTTATTTTTTATCGCTTCTTTCTTTTTTTCTTCATTTTTTTTAACTGATTCGATTTGTTTTATGTATCCGCTTTTTGCTTCTACAGCTAATTTTTTAGGAAATAAATAATTTCTTGCGTATCCGTCTGAAACTTCTTTTATTTCTCCCTTCTTTCCTAATTTTGCTACATCTTCTAAAAGTATTACTTTCATTTCAAACACCTCCTATTAATTCTACCATATTTTCTATATATTTATTTGCAAACAAAAAAAAGATAGAGGAACCCCTCTATCTATTTTCTGAAAAAATTTAATCGTTTACATAAGGTAAAAGCATCATTTTTCTTGCTCTTTGTATAGCTCTTCTAACCATCCTTTGATGTTTAGCGCAATTACCGTTTATTCTTTTTGGAATAATTTTACCTTTTTCATTTATATACTCTCTTAATTTTCTAATATCTTTGTAATCTATATATTCTACATTATCTCTACATAACTTACATTTTTTTACACTTTTTCTTTCTCTTTTTACATAAGCCATTTATTTAAAGCACCTCCATTTTAATTAATTATTTTATACTCACTTTAGAAATGTTAAAATTTTTATTATGGGGATGTTTCAGCGTTGATTTTTTTACAAAATATCTCACCGCTTATAACACTCACTAATTCTTAATTTCTTTAACCTTTTTGGTACTTGTAGCCAGAAAAGGGAAGAGGGCTGTGCCCTGGCCCCATTTAAATTCAAGAACTCATTTTCTGAAAATTATTTTTTCTAAAGTCCCCATTTAATTTCTTTAATCTTTTTGATACTTGTAGCCAGAAAAGGGAAAAAGGCTATGCCCTGGCCCCATTTAAATTCAAGCTCTCGCTTTTCGAAAATTTTCTTTTATAAAGCATCTATTTTTAAAATGGTTTTTCATCTGAAGAAAGGTCCGATTCTAAATTATCTAAACCTAAATCAGCAAAACTTTCATCAAAATCAGGTAAATCATCCACCAAACTTTCGTCATCTATATCTTCAACATTACTTGCAGTATTTCCTTCTTCAACTGATATATATGAATCGTTAAATGGATGAGTATCTTCTGCTTTTTTTGTTTCCATGAAGTTCATTCGGTTAGCCCATACTTCAGCAGTCTCTCTTTTAATATTATCTCTATCGGTCCATTGATTTATATGCAGGGATCCTTCGACTAAAATGAGTTTACCTTTTTTTAGATAATTAGACGCAAACTCAGCTTGTTTACCAAATGCGACAATGTTTATAAAATCTGTGGCATTTTGATTTTGATTGTTAGAAAGTTGCCTATCAACTGCTAATCTAAAATTCGCAACATTATTTCCGTTCATCGTAGATCTTATTTCCGGATCTCGGGTTAATCTACCTACAAGAATTACTTTGTTATAAGAAATTGACATAAAATTCACTTCCTGCTATACTTTTATTTTCGTTAATAATTATCAAAAATCTTAGATATTTTCACTTTCTTTTTCAGGCTCTTCAAATTTAATTTTTGTTTCTTTTTGACTTTTTCTCAACTTTTTTTCTAAATCTTCTCTTCGAATAGTTTGATATCTAAATATTTCTTGGTTAATTTTAAAAAGTTCGTCTAAGAGATTAACTTTATCCGGTTCTGCTTTATATATAATATAAGTATAGTCTCCTTCTGTATGCTTACCTTTCGGGGTTTTGTAAGCTAATTTTCTCACTCCCCATCTAGTAAATTCTTCGACTTCTCCTTCAACTCTTTCTTCTATCCAACTCTTTACTTTTTGAGCGACATTATTTCGCTCCTCTTCTGGAAGATCAGTTTTTACCACAAACATTGTTTCATAATACCTTTTACTCACTTTTACCTCCTCCTATGGTCTTAGCCTCTGATTTAATTTTTCAGAAGCAGGAATTTTATCATAATTATTCTCGAAACATTATATCAGAAAATTAGCAAGTACTTATTTTTTTTTGTTAAAAGTTATATTAAAATTTAATTCCTAAACCAAAATTTATTGTAAAAATATTTTTTTCTTCATCGCTTGGTATGAATTTATTTTGATCAGGATCGTATATTATAGCATTTTGAATTTTACCCATATCGCTTGATACGTTAAGTTCAAAATTTTTAAAGTAAAAATCTGTGGCAATAGTATAAATGAACCTTTTTTCCAAAGTGTCATCGTCTAAAAAGAATGTGCCTTCAACAGAAGGTGTGTCTTGTGTTGGGGATTTAACTCCAGAGAAAACAGTTTCGAAAGATGTATAAAAATTGAACCAATTTTTATAATTATATTCGTAGTCAATTAACACGGATGCTGCATTTTCACCGTATTTGTATCCGATATAGTTCTCTGTATAATTTATTACTTTGGTGTCATATAAATTTTCTGGATACACAGTGTATGAAGGTCCACCGCCTGGTTGAAAAGTGTATTGTGTAGCAAGTGCACCATGAAGACCTAAATTGCCTACATTGGTCTTGAGTTTAACGCCACCAGATAGAGCTATTTTATCTGGATTTTGAGTTCCTTCAGGATTGAAAAATCGATTTGTGTTTAAATCATCTACTAATATTTGAGAGTAAATATAATATGTAGGCTTATCAAAATCAAAGAAAAACCCCATTAGGGTATTATCGTTTTTATCTTTTTCTGCCCAAGGCATGGTGTTAGAAAAAGATCTTATTTCTTGAGAAAAATATGCTGGCATTGGATTTAAAAAATAGTAAAAATCAAAGGTTCTATCATACACAAGAGCATCTTGATATCCAAATCTGAAATCCCCGAATTTTAAACCATAAGTTTTATAATTCATACTTTTTGCGGTTTCAAAATACTTGTTGCTTTCACTTACTAATTGAACCCATCTTGTTGTGTAAAACATATTTTCTCCGCTATAACTTGCTTCTAAATAAGGTGAAGATATTCTTTCTGATGAAAAAAATAAAGAGTAAGGAGAATCAATTTCATCTTTCAAATCCTTTATTCCACCGCCAAATTCTATAGTACCATCGTAGTTTCTGAAGGTGACATAACTATTTTCTATCAAGAAATAATGATCGAAATAATAGTCTGATTCATAAAAGGTATATTTGTCATCATTGTAAAAAGCTATTTCTGCCATAAAATCAAAGTTAGGCGATAAATGAAAAAGTTTTACTGCTAATCTGTCGGTTATTTGTGAGGTTTCTGGTAGATAAATCCCTTCTGCACTTAATTCAAGGTTAACAGAAAAGCTTAAAGAATAAACAAATAAAACTGTAAACAGTAGTAATCTTAACTTTTTAAACATTTTTTCCCCTCCTATCAATTTTTTTAATACTCACTTTAGAAATTTTAGAAAGAATTCTTTCAGTAAATTAATAATGATTAAATATTTTCCAATTTAACAATTTCTTTTAATTTCTTTATTTTAGAATCTTCGCCAAGTACTATAATTACATCGCCTTCTTCAATTTTGGTATTTGCTTTTGGATTAAAGATACTTTTATCATCTTTTTTTCTAACAGCAATGACTATTAGGTCTACTTTATCTGGCAGTGCGATTTCTTTTAAGGTTTTACTTGCTATCCATGAATTTTCTGGTATTTTCACTTCTTCGAGTTGTAAGTCTTTTTCTGGTGTGTGTATTATTGTTTCAAGAAAAGAAACTATATTAGGTCTTGTTGCCATATATGCCAATCTGTTTCCGGAAATTTCTGATTCAAGTACTACTTTATTTATACCAGCATAAGAAAGCTTTTTAATGGATTCTGGGTCATTAACTTTAGAAATTATATTTATATTTGGAACTATGCTTTTAACAGTTAAAGCAACAAAAAGGTTATCAACGTCTGATGGAAGTGTAAGTATGACACTATTTGCTCTTTCAATACCGGCATCTAAAAGGACATTTTCGTTTTTGGCATCGCCTACTATATACAGAATATCTTCATTATTTATTTCTTGAATAAATTGATATATTTTTTCTTCAGATTTATCAAGAAGTATAAAATCTTTATTTTCTTTTATCATATTTTGGCATACGAAGAAACCAGTTTTTCCAGCTCCAACAACTATATAATGGTTTTTCATAGATTCAATTTTTTTCATTCTTTTTCTTACCTCCAGGGCATTTTTCATTTCACCCTCAACTATAAAAGAGGTTAAGGTTGATAACGAATAAACAACTACGGTAATACCAGATAGTATTAAAATTATCGTGAAAACTTGTGTTGTATAAGTTATACCATCTGGTAAACTGTAACCTACCGTGCTTAAGGTTACTAAGGTAAAAAACAAAGAATCTAAAAATGACCAATTTTCTAATACTGTGTATCCAATACCACCTGTTAAAATTATAATGAGAATTATAATTAAGGATATTATAAAACGCCTTATTTTCACAGCTAAACTTTCTTTCATAATCATTTTATGATCATTAAAGGTTGATCCCCTTCAACCGTGTCTCCTTTTTTAACTAAAATTTTTTCCACTACTCCGTTATATTCAGAAGGTATTTCGTTTTCCATTTTCATTGCTTCTATTACGAGAAGTTTATCTCCTTCTTTTACTGCTTGCCCTTCCACAACGGCAATTTCATTAATGATCCCTGGAAGAGGGGCTTTGACTTCCTTGCCTTCTACAGATTCTGTACTTCTTGGTTCTTCGATTTTTATATTTTCAACCTTTTTTCCTTCTTTTTCCTTTATTTTTTGTTTTTCTTTCTTTTTTTCAAGAACTTTTGCCGCTTTTTCAGAATCAGGCGCAGAAATTGGCTCACTTTTCTTATTCAAAATAGTTTCTTGGTCAGCCATTTTATCTTCTTGAAAAGTTCCTTCAGTTCCAATTTCTTCTACTTCAACTTCATACATTTTATTATTTATGGTAACCTTGAATTTTCTTTTCATTTAATATCTCCACCTCTTTTTGTTTTTATTGTTCCATGTGGTTGAGGGTAAATGTGATTGCCACTTGGTTTTTTTGTTAGTTAAATTCTTAGAAGAAATTTCTTCTATATTTGTTATCATTACATTTTTATTTGAAAGGTATAAACTTATAGCCGATACTATAGCAAAGATCTCTTCTTCACTTAATTCTTCGCTTTTGGAATTCACTATTTTTTTCACGTATGTAGGTGCAATTGGCTCTTTATTAGGTTCTACTGGAAAGTTTGCCTTTTTTCCTTTATCTCCACTATTATTTTTAAAAATAAAGCGAAAAAGCCATGTAACTATCATCAAAATGATTAATATTGAAAAAACTATAATTAACCCTGTTATTGTTATAAGTATATAATCTTCCATAAAAATCACTCTTTCTTAAAATTTTATATTATTGTTTTTCGAAATCTCCACTTCTAAAGTATCTATATTATCCTATTATTTTTATAATGGGATATTTCCATGTTTTTTTGAAGGCCTTGCTTCAACTTTAGAATATGCTATTGAAAGAGAAGCTATTATTTTATTTCTAGTTTGAATTGGTTCGATAACATCTTCAATGTAACCTCTTGATGCTGCTTCATAAGGATTAGCAAATCGTTCTTTATATTCTTGAATACGTTCTTTTCTTGTTTCTTCGGGATTTTGTGACTTTTCTATCTCTTTTGCAAATATTATGTTTGCTGCTCCTTCTGGTCCCATAACTGCAATTTCTGCCGTTGGCCAAGCAAAAACAAAATCTGCACCCAAATGTTGGGAACCCATCGCAATGTATGCTCCACCATAAGCCTTTCTCAATATAATAGTTATTAAAGGAACCGTTGCTTCGGAATAAGCATATAAAAGTTTAGCCCCATGTCGTATTATACCGCCGTGTTCTTGATTGATACCTGGTAGATAACCAGGAGTGTCTACAAAAGTAATGATTGGGATATTAAAAGCATCACAAAACCTTATAAACCTTGCGGCTTTGTCCGATGCATCTATGTCAAGTGAACCCGCTAAAATTTTTGGTTGATTTGCAATTATACCTACGCTTCTTCCTTGCATTCTTGCAAAACCTACAACGATATTTTTTGCAAAATGGGGATGAATCTCAAAAAAAGAATTTGGATCAAAGACTCTATTAATAATGTCTTTAACATCATAACTTTTTTTGGGATCAGATGAAATAATTTCATTTATCTCTTCACTTAAGTTATAGTTTTTATTGTAATCAATAACAGGTGCAGGATCCATATTGTTAGATGGCAAATATGAAATTAGTTTTCTCGTTAATTCCATGGCTTCTTCATCATTTAAAGCTAACAAGTGAGCAACTCCACTTTTTGAATTGTGAATTTTCGCGCCACCAAGGCTTTCTTTATCTATATCCTCGCCTGTAACAGCTTTAACAACCTGAGGCCCGGTAATAAACATCTGTGATGTTTTATCTACCATTATCACAAAATCTGTTATAGCAGGTGAATAAACAGCACCTCCAGCACAAGGGCCTGCGATTATTGTAATTTGGGGGATAACTCCTGAAGCCATAGTATTTCTAAAAAATATTCCACCATATCCATACAATGCATCTACAGCTTCCTGTATCCTTGCTCCACCAGAATCATTTATTCCGATTATAGGAATTCCATATTTCATAGCAAGATCTTGCAATTTCATGATTTTTTTAGCATGCATTTCACCCAAAGACCCGCCTTGAACTGTGAAATCTTGTGAAAATATAGCCACTTTCTTGCCATCTATTTCTCCAAATCCCGTTACTACGCCATCGTATGGAAACTCCTTTTTATCTAATTCAAAATATGTACTTCTATGTTTCACAAAGAGATCTATTTCTTCAAAAGTACCACTGTCAACGAGCAGATTTATTCTTTCTCTTGCGGTTAATTTTCCTTGACTATGTTGTTTAGCAATCTTTTCTTCTCCCCCGCCAAGAAGTAACGATTGTTTTTTCTTTTTAAATTCTTCTATTTTTTTTAATAGTTCTTCATCAGGCATTCCTTTTCCTCCTTTGATTTTAGTAGTACTCACTTTAGAAATTTTAAAACTTAAGTTTTGTCAATACTTTAATTTTAATCTTAAATTCATTCAAAAATATTTCCCAACTTCTAATCCTTACTAATTCCTAATTTCTTTACCTTTTTCGCTACGTGTAGCGAAGGAGGGTGGGGGCTGTGCCCTGAACCCATTTTAAATTCAAAAGATTATTTTCTGAAAATTATTATTTCTAAAGTACCTACTTCCTTTATAGTCATTCTAAGTTCTAATCCTTACTAATTCCTAATTTCTTTAACTTTTTGGGTATTTGTAACCAAAGAGCGTGGGGGCTCCGCCCTGGACCCGTTTTAAATTCAAAAGATTGTTTTTAAAAAATTCTCATTTCTAAAGTTTCAACTTAATCCTTTTAACTTTTTTGCTACGTGTAGTGAAGGAGGGTGGGGGCTGTGCCCTGGACCCGTTTTAGATTCAAAAGATTATTTTCTGAAAATTATTATTTCTAAAGTACCTACTTCCTTTATAGTCATTCTAAGTTCTAATCCTTACTAATTCCTAATTTCTTTAACTTTTTGGGTATTTGTAGCCAAAGAGGGGGAGGGCTGTGCCCTGGACCCGTTTTAGATTCAAAAGATTGTTTTTAAAAAATTCTCATTTCTAAAGTTTCAACTTAATCCTTTTAACTTTTATGCTACGTGTAGTGAAGGAGGGTGGGGGCTCCACCCTGAACCCGCTTTTAGAATCAAAACCTTATTTTTAAAAAGTTCTCCATTTTAAAGTATTTATCTATTTTGTCAAATTATTTATTTTTTGAGTTACTCGGTACTTGTAGCCAAAGAGGGGGAGGGCTGTGGTCTCTCAAAAAGTTCGCCTTTTTAAAACCATTTAATGCAACGCTGAAAAATTTTATTCACTCATTGATATGTTGCACAAATTCTGTAAGAATGCCATTTGCTGATTTAGGATGCAAAAAGAAGACTAAATTTCCTTCTGCACCAATAGTTGGTTTGTCAGACAACGTTCTATAACCAAGTTCTTGGGATTTTTCAAAAACTTTTTCGATATCATCTACTTTGTATGCTATATGGTGAAACCCTTCGCCTCTTTTTTGTAAAAAATTGGAAATTTCTGAATCTTCTCTTATAGGCTCCATAAGCTCTATTCTAACATCATTAACGTACAAAAAAGCAACTTTTATTCCTCTTTCTTCTAAAATTTCTTCATCACTTTTATCAATTCCAAGAAGTTGCTGGTAAAAATTTAAAGCACTGTTTATTGAATGCAAGGCTATCCCTATATGGTCAATTTCTATTTTCAAAGCGGTTCACCTCTTTACAAAAATAATTTTGTATATCTCTAAGTATAGACATGTAATCTTTGTTTTCAATATCATAGTGTTCTAAATAATTTTCCAAAATTGCTAATAAATAGTTTTTAAATTGAATCTTTTTTCTTAAATTTTCTTTTGAAGAACTATTTATTTTATCTTTTTCATTTAGTTCTATCCACGAAATTAACTCTTCAAAGCCTTTATTTTCCAAAGAGCTAACTCCAAAAATCTTTTTGTTATTTGAGGTTTCTGAACTAATGAAATTTTTGAGGTAAATCAGGAATTTATCAGAATTTTTAAGATCTATTTTGTTAACTACATAACAATCGGCTATTTCCATAATTCCCGCTTTATAAATTTGAATTTCGTCTCCAGAATCAGCAGACAAAAGTAATATCACTGAATCACAAACATAAAAGACATCTGTTTCTGATTGACCCGCCCCTACTGTTTCTATTATAATTTTATCGAATCCAAATGACTTCATTACATCTATAATATGGAAAATAGTACTGCATAATCCTCCCGAAGAACCCCTACTTGCCATGCTTCTTATATAAACATTATGGAACTTAGAAAGTTCAAACATTCTAACTCTATCTCCAAGAAAAGCTCCTCCAGAAAAAGGACTACTTGGATCAACCACAATTATACCTACATTTTCTCCTTTTTCCAAAAAAGGTTTTGCTAAACAAGAAATAAAAGAACTCTTTCCAACACCTGAACTACCTGTTATTCCCAACACATAGGTGTTTTTTTGCACAACATCGTTTTTCAATTTTGTAAGTATTTCAAAAGAATTCAAAAAATTGTCTTCTACTAAGGAAATCATTTTAGATAAAGCCATCTTATCTTTTTCTTTAAATCGAGGAAGTAGTTCTTCATACTTTTCTTGCCAATGCAATATCTTTCACCTTCTCTATTATTTCATCAAGAGAAGTACCAGGAGTAAAAACCTCTATTATTCCCATATCTTTGAGTTCAGAAATATCGTCGTCAGGTATTATACCTCCCAAAATTACCGGTATATCTACTTCTTTTTCTTTTAAAAGCGTTAAAATTTTTTTACACAGTTTTTTGTGAGCCCCAGAGAGTATTGATACACCTATTAAATCAACATCTTCTTGAATCGCGGCTTCAACGATTTCTTCTGGGCTTCTTCTTATGCCTGTGTATATAACTTCCATTCCAGCGTCTCTTAAAGCTCTGGCTATAACTTTTGCACCTTTATCGTGTCCGTCAAGACCTGGTTTAGCAATTAATACTCTTATTTTTTTATTCATAATTATCAGCTGCATAGTCTCGTGACTTCAACCATGAGAATAGCAGCCACACCTCCTTTCTGATAATAGATACGAACTCTAGAAATTCTAAAATTTCCAAATTGAGCTCCATTTGTTTTCTATATTCAAAGGATTAAATTTTCCCTGTACTCACCAAAAACTTTTTTTAGAACTTTCGTTATTTCCCCTATAGTCGCATAAGCTTCAACACATTCAATAACATATGGAAATAAATTTTCTCCCTTTTTTACAGCTTCTTCTAAAACATTCAAAGAGATGTTAACTTTTTCAATATTTCTATGTTTCTTCAATTCTTTCAATTTTTCTATTTGTTTTTCTTCAATAGTTTCATCAACTTTAAGAATTTCGATTTTTTCTTCTATGTTTGTTTTAAAATCATTTACACCTACTATTATTTCTTCTTTATTCTCAATCTTTTTTTGTGTGTTATAAGCAGTATTTAGAATTTCTTTTTGAGGGAATCCGTTTATTATTGCATTTACCATTCCACCAAATTCATCAATCTTTTTTATATATTCTTCAACCTT
The DNA here is from genome assembly GCF_002895485.1 of Petrotoga sp. 9PWA.NaAc.5.4. NCBI lineage: Bacteria > Thermotogati > Thermotogota > Thermotogae > Petrotogales > Petrotogaceae > Petrotoga > Petrotoga sp. 9PWA.NaAc.5.4. Next base: position 114,580 of record NZ_AZRK01000012.1, on the reverse strand, counting down.
TTTTTCAATTTCTGAAGTCATTTTTTCAATTAGGTAAGAACCTGCTAATGGATCAACTGTATCTGCAACTCCAGTTTCATGAGCAATGATTTGTTGAGTCCTCAATGCTATAGTAACTGCTTGCTCTGTTGGCAAACCCAATGCTTCATCATAAGAGTTTGTATGAAGAGATTGGGTGCCGCCTAAAACAGCTGCTAAAGCTTGAATAGTTACTCTCACAATGTTATTTAAAGGTTGTTGAGCAGTTAATGTAGATCCGGCTGTTTGGGTATGAAATTTTAATTTCATTGCTTCTTCATTTGTAACTCCAAATCTTTCTTTCATAATTTTTGCCCACAATTTTCTGGCTGCCCTGAATTTTGCTATTTCTTCTAAAAAATTGTTGTGAGCATTGAAGAAAAACGAAAGATTTCTTCCAAATTCATTAGGGTCTAACCCTGCTTTCATAGCAGCTTCAACATAAGCTATTCCATCAGCTAAGGTAAAAGCTATTTCTTGTACAGAGTTTGCCCCGGCTTCTCTTATATGATATCCGCTTATGCTTATCAAATTAAATTTAGGTAAATTTTTACTACCATAATCAAATATGTCTACTATGATTTTCATTGATTCTTTTGGCGGAAATATGTAAGTTCCTCTTGCCATGTATTCTTTTAAAATATCGTTTTGAATAGTACCCCTAAGATTTTTTAGTGGAACTCCTTGCCTTTTTGCCATAACAATAAGCATTGCCAATAATATAATTGAGGTTGAGTTAATTGTCATAGAGACACTAACTTTATCTAAAGGTATGCCATCAAATAAAATTTCCATATCTTTTAAAGAGTCTATTGCCACACCAACCTTGCCTACTTCCCCTTCTGCCATCGGATCATCCGAGTCATAACCAATTTGAGTAGGTAGATCAAAAGCAATAGATAAACCCGTTTGACCTTGCTCTAACAGATACTTATATCTTTGGTTTGAATCTTCTGCAGTACCAAATCCTGCATACTGTCTCATTGTCCAAAGTCTGCCTCTGTACATAGTAGGTTGTACCCCTCGAGTATAAGGATAATCTCCAGGAAAACCAACATCTTCTATATAATTTATGTCAGAAATGTCTAAGGGGGAGTATAAACGTTTTATTTCTTCTCCATAAGTTGTTAAAAATTCAGTTTTTCTTTCAGGGAATTTTTCTATAGCTTTTTTTACAGTGGTTTCTTCCCATTCTTTTTCTTTTTTTTCAACTTCACTTAAAAAATCTTTTTCAAACATTGAAAAGAACCTCCCAATAAGTTTTATAAAGTATGAAAAAAATTTCATTATTTAATATTATTTTACCTTATTTTGTTGAATTTTACAAATAAAATACCAGTAGAAAAAAGCTTAATAATTTAATTATAGAAAAAGACACAAAAACTATTCGTTTCTAAATTAGATATATGTATTATATAACTTTTTGTTTTTCTTGCAAAAAAAATAGTGGATAGAAAAAATAAGACATGGGCAATGAGTAAAAATTCTAGTGGTTGTGACTGATTTCTGTTACAGAAAGGACGATCTTCTTTAACTTTGGTTTTGATTTGAGAGCTCCACACTTTGTTGGGCTTTTCATCCTAATACCAATTTGGCAAAGGTAATTCCATTTAATTTAATTTCAAGTTAATTACACATACAATTCGTGAGAGACTCAATTTTTTATTTATTGAAGCTAAAAAGAAGTGTGGTATAATTAATTCATATCAATAGAAGTTATCTCGGATAGCTTTCGGTATTTTATTGATTTTTTCGATTTGAAGATGCCCAATTAGGTACTTTAGAAATGATAATTTTTTAAAAACAATCTTTTGAATTTAAAACGGGTCAAGGACAAAGCCCTCCTCCTCTCGGTACAAGTATCGAGTAACTCAAAAAATAAATAATTTGCCAAAATAGATAAATACTTTAAAATGGAGAACTTTTTAAAAATAAGGTTTTGATTCTAAAAGCGGGTTCAGGGCGGAGCCCCTCTCCCTTTTCGGTACAAGTATCGAAAAAGTTAAGAGAATTAAAATGAAGCTTTAGAAATGATAATTTTTAAAAATAATCTTTTGAATTTAAAACGGGTTCAGGGCGGAGCCCTCCCCCTCTTTGGCTACAAGTACCGAAAAAGTTAAAGAAATTAAGAATTAGTGAAGATTAGAATTGAGGATGTATTTTTGAAAAAACCGTTGAATTTATAAGATTCAAAACATTTATAAAATCGGAATTTCATAATTTTTAAAGTGATTAGAAATTAGAATTTAGGAGGAGAAAGAATATATTAAAAGCTCATTTTGCTCAAGATATTAAAACTTTGATAGAAAATTCAAAATATTCGAAAAGAGAAATAGCCAAAAATTTGAAAATTCCAACTTCTACTTTGGAAAAGCTTTTAAATGAAGATTTTGAAGGTTTTTCTAAACTTTCATTAAAAGATATCGCTAACAGACTAAGTAATATTTTAGGTCAGGAAATAGAAATAATTTTCGAAGATGAAGAAAATCAAAAGGAAAAAGTAGAAACTAAACCAAGAGAAAGAAAACGTTCAAACTTTAAAAGTTTAATTTTTAACGCAACGTTGATCCTTTTTTTAGTAATAAACATAGTTTTCCTTTATTTTTTAATAAATGATTTGAGGTTTTATTATCAAGTTTTAAATGAAAATACATATACAGTAAGTGTTACAAATAAAGGTAACTCAGATATTGTTTTGAATGATTCAACTTTAGCGCCAAACGAAAGCATAGATTTAAAACTTACTAATGAAGGTAAGTTTGAAGTACATAACAATCAAGGAGAGGTAGTTATAAAGACTCCTACTGAGATTTATTATATAAAACTTGAAGATTTCGAGGTGAAACTAACTGATGGGGAATCTTAGGTCACCGGATTTTGTAAATTATTTAGCTCACGTTTTTACAGCAGGTGATTCAGACTTTTGGCTGTATAAGATGAATTTAAAAGAAAGGTTAGAAGAACACTTTGGACCGATTGATTATATTTCATCAAAATTGGATTTCCAGCGTTTCACATATTATTACAACGAAGAAATGGGCAAAAATGTAATTATTGAAGGACGTTTAATTAGTTTCAAATGTTTAAGTTCTCCTGCCTTTTTGGCAGATGCAAAGTTAATAACAAATCAAATTGAAAGTGAATTTTCTGTAGAAAATAAAAGAAAAGTCAATATTGATATAGGTTATCTTCACCATACTCAGTTTGTTTTGGCAAGTACAAAACATTGGGGAAATAGAATTTATATAGGAAATAATATCTATGCAGAAATTACATTGATGTACAATTTTGGTCAGTGGGAACCTCTTAAGTACACTTATTCAAATTTCAAAGATCCTTCTTATTTAAGCGAATTGGAGACAATAAGAAAAATCTATTTAAACAAACGTAAATACTTTTAGGTAATTCAAATCTCTTATGGAAGGTGAAAATATTGTTATCTCAAGGCGGTTGGTTAACGTTAATTTATCTTGTCCTTTTTCTTTTCTTGGCACACTTTGCGCCTTTTATTGTCGGAGCACTTATTTTAGGTGTTTTTTTATCGATGCTCATTGAAGCTCCCACTGCTTTGTTTTCAAAAATTATGAATTCGAAAGTTGCATCTGTTTTATCGCATATTCTTGTATTAGGACTTATTTTTTATGCATTAATAACCTTTTTCCCAGTTGTAATAAATGAGGGAAGAAAACTTTTTTCTATGTTGTCAACTTTAACTATTTCACAAGAACAATTGGATCAAGTTCCAGAATGGTTAATAGTTTTTATAAATAATTTGAATAAAAATATTTCTGACTCTGCATTAGGTTTGATAAACAAATTTATTTCTTATGCTCCAAATTTAATAACGGCTGCTATTGTATTAATCGTAACAACATCAGCTATTGCGTCTTTGAAATCTATGGTTAGTGGCAATCTTTGGAAATTCTACTCTATAAAAGACCGAGAAATTGGAGTTAAGTTTATGAAGGATACTTATAAGCAGTTTGAAAGATTTGTTCATGGGCAATTTTTAGTTGCCATGATGGAAGGGCTTTTCATTGGCTTGACATGTTTTATATTTAAAATACCGGGTGCTTTATTTTTAGGAATTTTGGCTTGGATTACAGACTTTATACCGTATTTAGGAGTAGTTATTTCGGCAACTCCTTTACTTATGCTTGCTGTTACCGAAAGAGGAATATTAGGTTTAATAATTGGGATAGGAATTTTAATTGTTGCTAACCAAACAGAAATGTGGTTCTTGCATCCAAAAGTTCAAAGCAATGCTTTAAACCTACATTGGTTTATTATAATAGTAGCTATACTTTTATTCGGAGAACTTTTTAGTTTCTTAGGTATCCTTATAGCTCTGCCTGTAGTTGTTTATATAAGAAACTTTTGGGAATATTTCGTTATTAAAATAAAGTGAGTGAATAAGAAATGAAAAGAATTTCTGGGTGTCTTTTCATGTTTTTTTTAGTAATACTAAATTTTTCTTCAGCAAGATTGCTTACAAAAAATGATCCAGAATATTATTTTGAAGCTTTAGGAGATGTCAATTTAAAATATCCTATTTATTACGATAGTGAAGAATTAAAAATATTGGAAGACTTTCAAAATTATATGCATTTTTCTCTTGATTTCAAATTTGAAAATAGAATAAAAGACGATTTCATCCTTACGAGAGGTTGGTATAGAAATACAACTATAAACGAAGTGTTGTTTAGAGATTTTGTTTTAGAAAACGGTGAATTGTTTAAATTTGGATTTAAAAATTATTATGGAGAAACCTTTTATGCCCAATTTATCGTAGATTTTAGATTGGGTGATACGACTTATTTTAGTTATGGCAATTACAATTTTTTCAGCCTCCCTGAAATTACTTACATAGGATTAGATTTTCCAACGCTTTCTTATTTGTCCTACAAAAAAGACGATTACAGTTTTTTAATTGGTAGAATGCCGTTATCTTACGGGACCATGAAATATAACCTTGTATTATCTGATAATTCTGCTTACTATGATACTTTTAATCTATCTTATAACTTTTCTCATAATATTAACTATGACTTTGCTATGTTGTCAATGGTTCCAATGCTTTCCCAGTCAGAATACGATAAACAAAGAGCAATAGACGAAGATTTTGTGTCTCTTAGAAACGCTTTTTATAATGGTTTAAACTACAATTACAATGAAAAAATTTTTGTTGGAATAAGTTCTTTGAACCAAGTTGCTGGTAAACTTCCGAATCCTATAAATGTATTTTTAAAATCAGATGTTGGAATATTTGGAAGTTATATTAAAGTGATACCTTTTTACAATATTAATTTAGATGCCCAATATGCTATAAATTACGAGACATTAAGTAATGCTTATGCTTTTGGGATATCAAAAACTTTTGATTTAGATTTTTCTAAGTTCAAATTAGGATTTGAAAGATACACAGTTTCAGACAATTTTTTTTCCAATGAAGAACCTTATAAAAATTTATACTATCGAACCATTGCTTTATCGAATACTCCAGGTGCCAGAATATTTTTCGATTATCCTTTTGGATTCAAATATGGTGAGAATGCACATATAAATAGTTTTGACTTAACTTTTGCCGTTAAAAATGGTTACTTAAAATATGTTTGGGATAATGGAACAAATTCTTATGGGGATTTAAATAGTAATGAACTCACAGTTTTGTTTGATACGAAAATAGGAGATTTTAAAATGAGTTGGCACTCTTTAAAAAACGGAGAAGATATTTTTGAAACTTTTAACTTAGCATATATTATAGAGGTGGATTTCAAATTAAGATGAAAAAAGTAGAACTCTTATCCCCAGCTGGAAACTATGAAAAATTAGAAACCGTGTATCATTATGGAGCTGATGCTGCCTATATAGGTGGGAAATTCTTAAATTTAAGAGCCTTTTCTAAAAATTTTGAAGACGACGAATTAGAAAAGGCTGTAGAGTTAGCTCACAAACTAAACAAAAAACTTTTTATAACTGTAAACGCAATTCCTCACAACGGGGATTTAGAAATACTTCCTGAATATATAAAGTATCTTGAAAGTATAAAGGTGGATGCAATAATAGTAGCAGATTTAGGTGTATTTAACATAGTAAGAAAACTTTCAAATTTACCAATAACTATAAGTACTCAAGCTAATAACACAAATTGGGCAAGTGTTTCTATGTGGAAAGACTTAGGTGCAAAAAGAATCATTCTGGCAAGAGAGCTTTCATTAAGTGAAATAGCAGAAATTCGACAGAAAGTTCCTGATGTCGAGCTTGAGGTATTCATACATGGTGCGATGTGCATATCTGTTTCGGGAAGATGTCTGTTAAGTAATTACTTAACAGGTAGAGATGCCAACACAGGAGAATGTACTCAACCTTGTAGATGGAAATATTATATAATGGAAGAAAAAAGGCCAGGAGAATATTTTCCTATCTTTGAAGATGAAAAAGGCACATATATAATGAACTCAAAAGATCTTTGCACCGTTGATTTTTTGAACAAAATTATAGAAACTGGCGTTGATAGCTTAAAGATAGAAGGAAGAATGAAAAGTAGTTATTATGCAGGAGTAACAACTAAAATTTATAGAGAAGCTATCGACAGTTATTACTCAGGGAACTTCAAAAAAGAAAACATAGAAAAATGGATAAAAGAACTTCAAAGTGTTAGCCATAGAGAGTATACATCTGGATTTTATTTAAATAAACCTGACACAGATTCACAAAACTACAAAACTTCTTCGTATATAAGAAATTATAAGTTTGTTGGTAAAGTAATAGAAAAAATTTCTGAAAGCCAATACATTGTAGATGTCAGAAATAAAATAAAAAAAGGTGAAGAAATAGAAATTGTGTCAAAAATTGGAAATAATATAGCAATTCACCTAAATAAAATCGTAGATTATGAAACAAAAGAAAGCTTAGAAGAAGCTAATCCAAATCAAAAAATCATTATAGACAGTGAAAAAAACATAGAAGTTGGAGACCTAATAAGAGTTCTACTGTGACAAAAATCAGTCACAGTAACTCCTTTAAGGATGGGAAGGTAGCTTCAATTACCACCTTTAAAAATACAGTTGAATAGAATTAGCTTTAATTTCCTTTTCAAAAGGAAAATTGATAACCTTATTAGAATCCCACTATTGCATTTACAATGAAAATAATTATAAAAGAAATCAGCATGGTAATACTTACAAAACTACTAGCCAGTTCAGAATCGTAATTGTTTTTTACAGAATAAACAATAGCCATTATTGCCGTGGGAAGCATAGGTGAAATAAAAAGAGAAATTCTTTCTAATTGGCTACTTACAGGGATTAATAATGTAGTTAAAGAAATTATTAAACTTATGGAGTATTTTGCAAGTATAGAAATAGTTAGAATTTTTTTGTGAGTTTTTATAGACAATATATTAAAATAAAATCCAACTAAATAGAGAATCAAAAAGTTGTTTGCTTCTTTTATTACAATCATTGGAGAAAGTATCAGTGAAGGAATATTGATTCCTATCCAGCTTAACGCAAATGCAATTATCATTGCAATAAAAGGAGGAAATTTTATTACATCTAAAAGTTTAAACTTGCCTTTTTTGCCTTCGGCCACAGATTTTCCTATGCCAAATATAATAAAACTATTACCTAAGTCATATAAAGCAAAATATGTTATAGATTGGATACCCCATAACATCTCCGCCAAAGGATACATAAAAAGACCTATATTAAGTCCACAAAAAGATAATAATATTACGGTACTTATTCTTTTGTCTTGAATTTTTAAAAGTTTAATCAAGATATTACCGACAAAGAATATTAATAACCCAGCAATAAATCCTATAAGAACAAAAAAGAATTTTGAAAAATCAACGGGAGACGACATTATACCTAGAAAAACGTTCATTGGAAGCGTAAAATTTATTATAATTGTGGATAGGACGTCTCCAGTATTTTTAGGGACAAATTTTCTTGATATATTTCCTAAAAGAGCTATTATTACAAAATTTATTAAAGCGGTCACTACGTTATTCTCCTTTTCAATTAAGAATTTCTAAAGGCATTTCCATTCTTACAGTTTTTAAAGGATCAACTATTTGACAGATTTGTAAATTTCCCACCACACTTAATAAAAACATAGCTTTTTCTTCTGATAGATTATATTCGTGAGATAAAAATGTAACCATATTTATTGTAGCTTTTTTTGCAGCTTCATCTAAAGACATTTTGGAAGCAACGGTATAAATCTGGTCTTCGGTTTTTATTATAGGCAAACTCCAATTTTTATTTTTTAAGATATTGAAAGAAACTGTGACTTCTGCAGGAACTTCTATTCCTGTTACACAAACTTCACCATCACCCATTGCAGCATGAAGGTCTCCTAAAGCAAATAAAGCTCCTTCAACATTGACAGGAAGATAAACGATCGATCCTTCTTTAATAACCTTACAATCCATGTTTCCACCATGTTCTCCAGGTGTTCCACAAGGTATTTCATCTTCTTTCGGAGCGGTACCTATAACTCCTATCATAGGATTTATCGGGATTTCATAATCATATAAATACGCTTTATCGTTTTTTATGGGTACTATTTTTATGTAGTTTTTATTAAAACGTTCTCCTAAAACGCCCATATCTTTTCCTGTTAGCATTACCCCATAATCTCTTGTGATAATAATTTTTTCTATTTTTACTTCTAAGACATCTCCTGGCTTCGCACCTTCTACAAAGATAGGGCCTGTAGCAGGATTTACTTTTTCCCAGTCAATAGCCTCAAATGGTTGATCTTCGGAATGTATTTCATCGCTTAAAGCATCCATGGTTTCTATAATTATTTTTTCCTTAGGCTTAACCGTAATTACTGGCTCTTTTTTGGAAGAAAAAGCAAATATAGTATTTTCTTTACTAACTTTGATCAATATTAACCACCATCCTAAACTCATTATAAATTCAAACGCTTATTTTTAGAATCACTTCATCTCTAAGCCCTTATTAACATGGTTTTTCAAATTCTTGTAACGTTTCTTTAATTATTAACTTTACGGCTTTTAATTGTAAATCAAAAGAAATACTTGGCACATTTTGGCCAGTATATGAGAACTTTTCGACAACTTGTTCGGGAAGATAAGGAACATGTATGAAACCAGTTTTTCGTGGAAAACCAAATTTTTCTGAATGGTATAGACTTATATACATTACTTCATTGCATACATATAATCCCGCAGTATTTGAAATAACTGAAGGAATTCCTTCTTTTCTTAAGTCATTTACTATTTTTTTGATAGATAGTTTGGAAAAATATGCATTTGCACCATCTTTTCTAATTTGAACATCTTGTGGTTGATAACCTTCATTATCTGGTATTCTAGCATCCATTAAGTTTAAAGCAACTCTTTCTAAACTTATTCCACTTCTTCCTGCAGCTAAACCTAAATGTAAGGATATTTCTGGTTTAATTTCATTTAACATGTCTACCAAAATTTCATCTGCCTTTTTAAATACTACAGGTAAAACTTTTGTAAATATCTCTACGTTTTCTATTTTTTCATTTTTTAAAGCATTTACTATTTTTTCTGTTGGATTGATTTTATCTCCACCAAAAGGTTCAAAACCTGTTATTAATATTTTCATATTTTATCCTCCTTGTAAGAAATTTACTCACTTTAAAATTTGACTTTAGAAAATTTCCATTTCTAAAATCTCTAAAAATCTAATTCTTATTAAATATATATTTTTTAACTTTTTTTGCTAAGTGTAACGAAGAAAAAGGGGGAGGGCTCTGCCCTAAACCCTTTTAAATTCAAAAGTTTGTTTTTAAGAACGCTCCATTTCTAAAGTTTCGATTTAATTCTTTTAGCTTTTTGGTACTTGTAGCTAAGGAAGGGGGAGAGGGCTCCGCCCTCAACCCACTCTAAATTCAAAAGATTATTTGCTGAAAACTCTCATTTCTAAAGTTCATACATTAGAAAGCCATGATATACATAACAAGCAAATGAGTTACCCATATAAGAATCGCCATTGTTGCTTGTATCTTAATTATTCTATATTTGTTTTTCATTTCCAACAAAGCGCCTGGGACAATGTTAAAATTGGCAGCCATTGGGGTTAATAGTGTTCCACAATATCCAGCTGTCATGGCAAGAACTGCGATAGTTGCAGGATCGGCTCCATGCATTTGTATGACTATAGGTATTCCTATACTTGAAGTAATTACTGCAAATGCTGCAAAAGCATTGCCCATTATGATTGTAAAAATTGCCATACCAAAAGCGTATGCAAAAATTGCCCAGAAAAGATTTTCGACTGGGAAAATTGCTTGAATCCATGATGCTATGATTTGTCCAACACCTGCTCTGTTAAACAAAGCTCCTAAAGCAGCCAAAAAAGGAGGAAGTACTAATGCCCAACCGATAGCATCGCTTGATGATCGACCCGCATCTAATATATGTTCTAAAGATTCTTTTGGAATATAAAACTTATTCAACACTAAAGCGATTAAACTACCGAAGCCCAATCCTATTAGTGGATTCCAACCTATAATGGCAAATAAAATAGCCATTCCGGAAATTACTAAAATAGGAATAAGTAATTTGTTTCCAAGTTCTTTTCTTCTCTTTTCTCTAAATTCTTTAGAAGTTGAAAAGTATTTTCCTTTTCCAATTTTACCTAAACCAGCATCAATAGCTATTATAACAACTAATACTCCTGAAACAGATGGAGGAAGCCATCTACCAAAAATAAACAAAATTGCAAGAATAACCCAAAAAATAATTGTACCTATTTTTGCTTGGTGTTCTTTGTCTTTCCAAGTTAGATACGCATAATATAATAAGAATAATCCAATAATAATATAAAAGATTTCTAAAGTATTGTTTGAAGTAAGAAAATTTTTCATTTATTTTCCCCCTTTTTAAATCTTCTATCTAAAATAGTATAATAGAAAAATCCATATACAGCTGCTATTATCGCTATTGGAACAGCTGCCCTTGACAAAGAAGTTAAAGTTAGTTCGTATCCCATTTCTCGCATGACGCCTTGGATTAATAACAAACCTGCTGCAGCGGGGAATACATTTTGAGCAAAAAAGTTACCAAAGTTGTCTGCAGCGGCAGACATGGCTTTTATTTGCTCTTCATCATCTTCTGAAATCTCTTTGTTTCCCAAAGAACCTCTTGCCATTGGGTATATAATAGGTCTAACAAAGGCGACTTGCCCAGCAATATTAATTCCTATAGCTACTATAAACTCTCGTATCAGTTGATATATATACGCAATTCTCCCAGGTGTGGCAGCTTTTAACTTCGAAATTAAATGTGCCATTTGTTCCATTAATCCATGTCTCTCTGTAATACCTATAGCAGGGATCATGATTAAAAAAAGTATCATGGTTCTGTTTGAGATAAAAGAAGTACCAATGATTTCTAAAATCTCTAAAACGCTTAACCCTCCAAGTAGCCCAGAAACAAAACCACCCAAAAGAACAGAAATCAATGGGTTTACGTTAAATTTACTACCCAATGCTAAACCTAGTACGACAATTAAAACCCCCAAAATAGGCAACCAATCCACAATAACACCTCCGTTGTAATGGAATATACTGTCTTTAAAATTTTTGGAACTGTCTTTGAGAAATGAACTTGGTCTAGTTCGATTTCTAAATTGCCTAAACAAAAAAAGAATTTAATAATAATAATGATATATTATATCAAATCTTTGATGTTTTAGCATCTAAAATTTTATAAAACAATACTTAATGTTGGAAAAGAAATTTTTTTGTAGTATAATTTTAACTAACAATATTTATAAAAGATAGTATACAAAAAATAGGGACTTTAGAAAAGAAGCGTTTCTAAAAATAAAACTTTGAATTTTGGAATTTCTAAAGTGAGTATTTTATTACTATGTACTTTAGAAATGAGAATTTTCTAAAAATAAGCATTTGAATTTAAAATGGGTCCAGGGCGTAGCCCTCCCCTTTCTCCTTAGCTATGCGTACCTAAGAACTTAAAAAAATAATTAATTTGCCAAAATTAGAATTGCAGAAGCAATTTATAAATAAAGATTTTAGAAAATAAGCATTTGAATTAAAATGGGTCCAGGGCGGAGCCCTTTCCACCCTCTCTCGGTACGAGTACCGAAAAAGGTAAATAAATTAGGAATTAGTAAGGATTAGAAGCGGGGAGGTATTTTGTAAAAAATCAACGCTAAAATATAAATATAATAAGGATTTTGGAATTTCTAAAGTGGATATACAAAAAAGGAAAGGAGGAAGTGCTTCATTTTCTAAAGCACAAACATATGAAGAGATTAATCTTATTTAGGCATGCAAAAGCTGAAAAAAGGTCAAGTGAAATTGATGATTTTGAAAGAAGATTAACCAAAAAGGGCAATAAAAATGCTAAAGAAGTATCAGAATATGTAGGTAAAATTTTAAAGAAAGTGGATCTCATAGTTACTTCTCCTGCAGTTAGAGCAAAAGAAACTGCTGAAATTTTTTCTAAATATTCTAACTCCAAAGCAAAGCTTTTCGAAGAAGAACTATTATATGGTGGAGAAGTTGAAGAAATAATTGAAAGGCTCTCAGAAATCCTTAAAGGATACAATAATGTAGTTATAGTTGGTCATAATCCAACTTTGGAAGAACTTTTACAAAAACTGACAGGAAACGATACGCATTTAAGAAAGGCAGGAGCTGTTTGCATTGAAGGAGATTCTTTTGATGATATCTTATCAGGGAAAGGTAAAATAAAGTGGATGGTAGATCCGAAGTCTCTCGAATTTTAAACGATATTTCGTCAAATCCATGGATCTTTTTGAAAGAATATATTAAATATTTTGAAACAATAAAAGGGTACCTTTTAGAAAACTTTTCTTTAGTTATAGAAGGTGAGAATGGAGATAGTCTTCATGATCTAAGAACGTCGTGTAGGCGGATGGAGACTATTTTAAATTTTTTGCAAAATTATTCAAAACACGAACTTCCAAATCAGATCTACAAAAATGTAAAAGAAATTCTAAAAAAGAGTAGCAAAGCAAGAGATTATTATGTTCATTTAATGTATCTAAAAAAATTTAAAGAAACAGAAAATAAGGTATATTCATATTTTAAAGAGAAGTTATATGAAAACACAAAAAAGATTAAAGATTATTTGAGTTCGTTTGACTATTCATCTATGAAAAAAGATTTGGAATATAGTTTAGCTTTGTTAACTTATGATTTCGTCGCCGGTTTTGAGATAGGTGATCCATTTTTCATTAACCTTTATGTTCAGGAGATTAAAGAAACTTACGGAGACTTTCAAAAAGCTGATAAAACTGATGATAAACAGTTGCACAAAATAAGAATCAAAGTTAAAGATTTAAGATATAAAGTTGAAATGTTAGGATCATTAAGAGGTAAAACTTTAGAAGAAGAAAATATGTTTAAAGAAGTTCAGGATATTTTAGGTACTCACCATGATTTGGTAGTTCTTAAAAAACGGGTATCAAAAAAATTCAAGGTAGATAAACTTCCAAAATTAATTGCTGAAATAGATGAGAAACTTTTAGAAAACGAAAAAGAAATAAATATTAAAGTGACTAATATATTAACGAATTTATATTTTTAGAATTTTAATTAAAATATATCTTTCAATAAATTAGAAAGGGTGAAAAAGGTGAGTAATTGGATAGGAATAGATATAGGTGGAACAAAAATTTTAGGATCTTTATTTGACGATAAAGGTAAAAAGATAAAAACGGAAAAAAAGAGTTCCAAAACTACCAAAGGAAAAGAAAAGGTTATAGATCAACTAAAAAAGGTTTTAAACTCCTTGTTTGAATCAGCAAAAGATGTAAAAGGTATTGGAATAGGTGTACCTGGAGTTATTGAAAAAGGGAAAATAAGTTTTACACCTAACATGCCTTTGAATAACTTTAATTTGGAACAATTTGTTAAGAACGAATATAAGATAGAAACGGTTGTTGAAAACGATGCAAATGCAAGTATGTACGGTGAATGGAAATTCGGAAGTGCGAAAGGAGCTGAAAACGCTGTAGGATATTTTATTGGAACAGGTATAGGTGGTGGTTTGATTTTAAATAATTCTTTATATCATGGTTCCACTAATTTTGCTGCAGAAATAGGTCATATGAACGTATATCCCCAAGGGCCTCTATGTGGATGCAATTTGAGAGGTTGTCTTGAAAGTTTATCTTCGAAAGTAGCAATTCAAAGAGAGATAATCAGAAGACAAAAAATGGGAGAAAAGACAAAAATAAAGGATTCAGACTTAGTAGGTATAATAAAAAGTTCTACCCTCAAAGATGCGTATGAAAGTAACGATAAATTGGTTGTTGATGTGATGAATGAAACTGCTAAATATGTTGGGATAAACGCAGGTTCAATAATTAACTTGTTGAACCCTGATGTTATCGTCTTAGGTGGCGGGGTTATGGAATCTTTGGGAGACAAATTACTACCAATTGTTATTGAATACGCAAGAAATTATTCTATTCCCCATATTTTTGAAAAATGTGAAATTAAACTTTCAAAGTTGGGAGACGATGCTTGCTTATTTGGAGCTTATGCCCTTGTAAAAGAAAAAGTTGGTGGTTAAAATGGTTGCAGGTTTAATAAATATTGGATCAGAAAATTTGTCTTTACTTATTGCACAGGATAATGGACAAGACATAGAAATAATAGAAAGCTTAGAATATCCTTTGTTATTGGGAAAGGACACTTTTTCTTTAGGGAGAATAACTTTCGAAAAGACAGAGGTTTTAGGCAAAAAACTTTTAGGTTTTAAAAGAATTGCTGAAGGATACGGAATCAATAAATTAACTATAGTTGGTACTACTGCTTTAAGAGAAGCAGAAAATTTGGATTTCATTTTGGATCAGATAGAAACAAAAACAGGATTGGTTATCGATGTTTTAGATGATTACGAAGAAAAGTCTCACATATACATGGAATTAATAAGAAACTTTGAAAAAAATAGAAGATATAGAAAAAATGATGTATTATTTGTTTATATTGGTACAGGTAGTATGGGTTTGGCTACTTATTCAAAGGGATTAATAGATAGTTCACAGAATATAAAGATTGGTTCCGTTAAAGTATCTGAAATGCTCAAAGACTTAGAAGAAAATGCACTTTATTACAGTAATTTGATAAGAGAATATTTGAGTACTTTTTATCAACCTATAAAAATATGGTTAAATAACAAGAAAATAAAAACTTTTGTTACATCCGGAAACGAAATTGAGTTCTTATCAAGCCTTTTAAATAAAGAAAAAGGAAAAGTTATGCTTATTTCTTATGAAGAGTTTCAAAAACTCTTTGATAAATTAAAATCAAAAAATGCAACTGAGTTATCGCAAGAACACAATATTTCTGAAAGTAAAGCAAACTCTGTACTCTCTGCTTTGGCTTTTTATAAGTTATTATTAGAAGTTTCAAATGCCGAAAATATTTTAGTTTTTTCTGAAGTAAGTTTGAGTAAAGCTTTGTTATACCAAAAACTTTTAAACAGAAGATATAGAAGATTCTTTAATTTATTACAAAAAAGTACAATTATCTCTTCAAGAAATATTGGGGAAAAATATTTTTATGAAGAAACACATAGTCAAACAGTCGAGACATATGCTTTGAAATTATTCGATGTTCTTAGACTTCTTCATAAGTTAGGAAAAAGAGAGAGATTACTTTTACAAGTTGCGGCGATTTTGCATGATATTGGGAAATATGTTAATATAAAAAAACATTATCTCCATTCTTATAATATAATAAAAGGTTCTGAAATAATAGGTCTTAGCAGTAAAGAATTGGATATTGTGGCAAGGATTTCTTACTTTCATAGTGCCCAAGATTTGGAAATAGACGATTTTTCAGAGCAGATTGAAGAACACCAGGATAAGATTCTCATTACTAAAATGTTAGCTATTTTAAGATTGGCGGATGCTTTAGATGTAGCTCACGAAAGGAAATTAGGGGATCTTGAAATTCAATTAAAAAATAATCAATTAATAATAATTACTCATACAAAAGAGGAAACTTTGTTAGAGGAATGGGCATTAAGAAGGAAAGATAACTTCTTTTTAGAAGTTTTTGGTATAATACCTGTTCTGAAAAAAATTATATAGAAAGGTAGAATATTTAATGGCTAAAAGTAATAATAAGAAAGAAAAAGATAAAAAGGTAGACTTAGATGATTATAGTTTATATACAAATAGAGAATTAAGCTGGTTAGACTTCAATTTTAGAGTTTTAGAAGAAGCTTATGACAAGGAGAATCCGCTATTAGAGAGATTTAAATTTCTTGCAATTACCTCTTCTAATCTTGAGGAATTTTTTATGATAAGGGTTGCAGGATTGGAAGAACAAGTCAGAGCTTCTTACAGCGGTTTAGATATTTCAGGATTAACTCCAACCCAACAGCTTATTTTAATATCTCAAAAAGTAAACAAAATGTTGGAAATGCAATACGTGTGTTTAATTGATGAGCTCTTGCCTTTGCTTAAAAAAGAAAATATTAGATTGCTTAAATCAGAAGAACTAGATGAAAAAGATACAGAATTTTTAGATAGTTATTTTAAAACAACAGTTTTTCCCGTTGTTACACCAATGGCTGTAGATCAGAGTAGACCTTTTCCTATTTTGCCAGGAAGTGGTGTTAACCTGGGAGTGGAGTTGCAAAATGAAAAAGGTGAAACATTGTTTGCCTTTATCCCTGTCCCCACAATTTTTCCAAGGTTTATAAAATTAAATTCGGAAAACGGCTTAAAATTATTTTTGATAGAAGATTTGATTAAAAAATATTCCGGCCTTTTTTTCAGTGGTTACAAAATTGTTGAAATGTCAGAATTTCGTATCACAAGAGATGGAGATTTTTCCATTGATGAAGATGATGCACGAGATTTATTAATTGAAATACAAAGTTCCCTAAAGGAAAGAAGAACAGGTTTCCCAGTTAAATTAGAAATTTCCAAGAATATGGGGAAAAATCTTAAAAATTTTTTATTAAATATTTTAAATGTACGAATGGAAAATGTTTATGAAATTTCAAGTTTTCTTGATCTTAGTTCTTTGATGGAAATTTCTAATTTAGAGGGTTATGAGCATCTTAAATATGAACATTATTCACCTCAACCCTCGATAGAATTTTATGGAAAAGAAGACATCTTTAAAATTATTTCTGAAAAAGATGTTCTTTTACATCATCCTTATGAAAGTTTTGAGCACGTTGTAGAATTTTTAAGACAAGCTTGTGAGGATCCTCAAGTTTTAGCAATTAAACAGACTCTGTATAGAGTAGGAAAAAAATCCCCTATAATTGACTATCTAATTAAAGCAGCTGAAAATGGTAAGCAAGTTACGGTTGTAGTTGAAGTAAAAGCGCGTTTTGATGAAGAAAATAATATTCAATGGGCAAAAGAATTAGAAAAAGCAGGATGTCACGTTGTATACGGATTGGTTGGATTGAAAGTACACGCAAAACTCTTGATGGTCGTGAGAAAAGAAGAAAGTGGTATAAAAAGATATATTCATATGAGTACGGGTAATTACAACTATATTACTACAAGGTTATATGAAGATATAGGTTTTTTTACTTGCAAAGAAAGCTATGCACAAGATGTTTCGGCATTGTTTAACGTCCTAACTGGATATTCTAGGCCTCCTACCTGGAAAAAGTTAAGTGTTGCTCCTACAACGTTAAAAGAAATGTTGATTAAACTAATAGAAAATGAAATAGAAATTTCGAAAAAAGGTGGAAAAGGTAAAATAATCATAAAAGCCAATTCTCTTCTTGATAAAAATGTCATTAAAGTTCTTTATAAGGCTTCCATGAATAAAGTAGATATAAAACTGATAATAAGAGGCATATGCTCTTTAAAAGTTGGTATTAAAGGAATAAGCGATAATATAAAGGTTAGAAGCATAGTTGGAAGATACTTGGAACATAGCAGAATATACTATTTTGAAAATAATGGGGATCCTAAATTATTTATTTCAAGTGCAGACTTGATGCCAAGGAATTTAGAAAGAAGAGTAGAAACTTTAATACCTATAGAACAAGAAAATTTAAAGCAAAACCTCATTGATATTTTACAACTTTATTTAAAAGACAATTTTAAAGCTCGAGAACTGCAACCAACCGGTGAGTACCTAAAAGTTTCTCCAAAAAAATCGAAGATAATTAGTGTTCAAGATGAACTCATGAAAGAAAGTAAAAAGAAATTTCAGAAGTTTTTAAAGAAGCAAGAAGTTGATCAATTCAATTTTCCAAAGTTAAAATAAAAGGGCGGTAACGCCCTTTTTATATTGTTTGTATATAATATTATTCTACAAAAAACACTCTTGCTTCACCAGGATTTATTGTTACCTTTAAATGTGCATCGTGTACTTCCCAAGAACTTTCGCCTCTTCTATAATTTTCCAATTTTGTATGGATTTTATGATAACCTTTCCACGTATAATAGCCTAAATCTATATCAAAATAATAAGGATTATTAAAATCTGTATTTAATGGAACTATAATTCCCTTTTCACCATTCCACCAAAACATTACAAAAGAGTTTGGAGAAAAATCAATAAAGTGATAATTATTTGAATCTTTTAAGATTTCTTTAACTTCTTCTTTTAAACTACCTAACAAGGTCAATAGTTTAACCATGTGATGATCAGTATCCCAATGTAAAACGTACCAATCAAAGAAAGCTAATTTTCCATAGAATTGGTCTGTTGATGGCAAATTTCTAAATTTTTCTTCAATTGGATTCTCTACATCTAATCCCGTGTTCATAGGTTGAGGTTCAAATATTTCATAGCCTGAATTTATAAAAGTGATTCCATTTGGAAGAAAAGTATTAACAACCGCACTCAGTTTCGAAAAAATTTCTTTTCCCTCTCTTGTAACTGCTCGTGGCGTGTCTGGCGTCTCAGCTGCGGCAAAGGTTGGTATAACTAATTTTGGTGCTATTTCAGATACGAACTTTTTAAATTCTCCTTCTTTTATTCGCGGCTCAGCCCACCAGGAATTTCCTAATATACCGTCATACCCGCTATTTTTTGCTTTTAAATGATTTTCCATATTTAGCTCTTCAGCAATTATAACAAACGAAGGATCGTATTCTTTAGCTCTTTTTATAATTTCGTGCTCAAGTTCTTTTGGTAAAGCATGTCCCATATCTAATCTTGCCCCATCAATACCAAAATTCTTTTGATAATAGGGCATAATATTTGCTATTAAATCCCATAACTCTTCATTTTTGACTTCCCCTGGAAATAAACTGGATTTTATTACATCAAATAAAACATACGGGGGCTGGTTTTTTTCATCAATATACTTTAAAGCTTCCATAGGGTGAGAAAGATATAGTCTTAAAAACGTTACATCTTCCCAAGCAGGTTGTGGATCGTTAATCCAATCTGAAAATCCTGGAACGGTTATAACTTTGAATTCCTTTGCGATTTTATCAAGGAAATCTGGATCATTTTTATTTTTAGCAACAAAATTTTCCCATTTTTGAGGGTCTTTTGTTTTTGGATCCCATGCGAATTTTTTAAGATGTTTTTTCACTTCTTCATCATTATATATTATTTCCAAATTTTTAGCACTTGGTTGCACAAAACCCAAATCTTTAACTTTTGGAGGAGCAAAATCGTTCATATCATCAATATTTATCCAATAAAACCAATCAGGGTGTTCGATTATTAAATTATTATCTCTTGCTGCCGTTCTTGGTACAAAGTCAAGCATTACTTTCATGCCAGCTCTATGAGCTCCCTCAACAAAAGCTGCAAATTCTTCTTCTGGGGTAAATTGATTTTCTAACAAAGTATCATGATAATCCTTTTCAACTTTAAAAAAATCTTTTACCGAATAAGGCGAACCTACTTCTCCTTTTTTAAATTTATTACTTGATTGTGTAATAGGAAGAAGATAAATACAATCGACATTGTATTGGGAAAAGTAAGGAATTAAAATCAACATTTTTAAGAAAGTACCTGATTCGGTGTATCCCTTATCATCTATGGGAACAAATAACGTACTTTGATCGTGTACATATGCCGATGTAGCTCTAACATGAGCTCCATAAACTATACTTGTTTTTATCCAATCAGATTTTTTTTCATTTGAAATAAAAGATAAAGGTTTAGTATAATCTTTTTGTTCTTCAGATTCATCTACCAATTTATCGATAATTTTTGAAATAAATTCATAAGGGTTAACAAAAAATTTTCTTCCTTCGAGTCTAACTTTACCTTTGTAATCAGCTGGCATCCATCTTTTTGGGATAGCGTAATCATCTTTAGCACTACTAATTTTACTTTTTAAAAAATCATGGATTTTGATCAAATTTGACAACTCCAATACCCCCTTTTTAAAAAAATTCTATCTTGTTATTAGTTAATTTTCCAATTGCGTAATCGATTTTAACCGATTTTTACATACAAAAATTCCCAATTTTGTTTTATTGGAGAAGCCCATATAAAGTATCTCTTTAGGTATTCGGCAGTTGTACCAAAAGATATGCCCTACCCTGCTTTCGCTGAACCCACCACACTTTAAGGGAGAATGGGACCATGTTCTGGGCCACTTTAAATTCAAAATATTATTCTCAAAGGATTTTTACGAAATTGTTCTTAAAAAAATGGCGGAGGCGGTGGGACTCGAACCCACACGGGGACAAACCCCACCGGTTTTCGAGACCGGCCCCTTAACCAATTCGGAACACGCCTCCACTCAATACACTTCAATATATTCTATTTAATTAAACCTAACCCTCTAAGATAATTCTTCGCAACTGTTTGGAGTTCAAGACCTTCATAATCAACTAAATAGTTCAACCTTATAATTATATCCTCATTTAAATACAAAGTCAATGGTTTTAATATGTCTCTTATTTGCGAATTATTATCTAAAACCTCTTTTCTAACTAACACGGATGGATTGTAATGTGGAAAAAAGCTTTATCATCTTCTAAAATCTTCAAATCAAAACGCAATATTTGGGCATCGGTTGAGTAAATCATGGCTACATTATGTATTATTAAAATTGATCATTTCTAACCATATAATACTGTATTTTTCAACGTCTTCATGAGCCGCTAATTCAAATAACTTCTGGGGATCATAAATGTTTGAGGAAACGAAGATAAATTAACCTTTTCTTCCACTTTAATTTCGTTTTTTTGTAAAAGTAAAGAAACTATGCTTGAAAAATATATCCTTAAGTAAACGCTTTAGCACCCACAAAGACCTTGCTAGCTGCGTAAATAAAATTAATTTCAAACAAAATAATAAGAACAGATATTAAGATTTTTCTCATTTTAAAAATACTCCCTTTTATATTCGCTTTAGGAACTCAAGAACTTAAGTTTTATCAGTGTTTTGATGTTAAATTTTTTATAAAATACCTCCAAAATTCTAATTTTGACTAATTAGATAATTCTTTAACTTATTTGATATTTATACAGAAATAAGGGGAGATTGTTCTATTCTGAACTCGTTATAAATTCAAAAGTTCATTTTCAAAAAATCCTCATTTCTAAAGTTTATAATTTATTCACTTTTCATCCATGTGATTTTTGCTCCTTTTGTAAAACCATGTTTTTCAAAAAATCCAGATTTTACTTCTAAGGCATATTTAAAAGGTTTATAAATCATATAAATTGGACATGGATCATTTATGCAAGGTTCCATAGTTAAAATATCGATAATTCTTTCTTCAGAATCTATAAAAGCTATATCAAGAGGAATATAAGTATTTTTCATCCAAAAAGATCTAATACCAGGTGTAGGAAAGATAAAAAGCATTCCATAATCTTGAGGAATATCTTCTCTATACATTAAACCTAAACTTCTTAGTTCTTCTGTATCGGCAATTTCAATAGGAATAGTAATATATTTATCATCTTGATAAAGAGTAAGTTCGCCTTTTGGAAAAACGACTGGATTGATTATTTGGCTTATAATTATTTGTGAAAAAAGAATAATAGTAAAAAAGACAAAAATATGTTCTTTCAGATCTATCACTCCTTAAAGAGAAGAATAGGCTTCAACTGATTTGTTGAAGCCTATTTAATATTGTTCTTACTTTTTTAAAAAATTAAATATTTCGTTTAAATCAGGCTGATCTCTTAATTCATAAACTTTAATAAACTCGATTTTACCATTTTCATCTACTAAAATGTTTGCTCTTTTTGAAAAGCCATTTTTTTCATCGAATATATCGTATTTTTTTGCAACTTCACCATGTGGCCAGAAATCTGATACTAATTTCAGTTTTTTTAGTTTTAAATTGTCAGCCCATGCTTTCTTTGACGGGACGGGGTCCACACTGAAGCCAAGAGGTACTACATTGTACTTTTCAAATTCATCGTATTTTACGTCTAAGTTTTTCATTTGTGTTTCACAAACACCTGTCCATGCCAATGGGTGAAAAGAAAGTAATACTTTTTTCCCGTTAAAGTCAGATAAAGAAACCTCATTGCCATCTTGATCTTTTACTTTAAAATTAGGAGCCATATCTCCTACCTTTAATGCCATGTTATCACCTCTTATCTCATTGAATTTATAAAACTTTCCAATTTGTTTAAATCTATGCTTCGTTTATAAAGTGGTTCTTTATTTTCTTTATAAATATAAAGTTGTTCTTCAAAAGTTGGTTTACCTTGTTCTTCATAAATTACTCCTAAAGCGAGCTTATCTTCTTGAAAAGCTATTTCAAGTGCTTTCAACTTGTTAGAAGGATCATAATCTTCGTTCAACTTGTATGTATGTTCTTTAAACCATTCGTAGGTATTGATTCTATTAAAGGTCACACAAGGTTGAAACAAATCAACCAAAGCGTACCCTTTGTGTCTTATAGCTTTTTTTATAATTTCTTTTGTACCCTGAATATCTCCTACAAAAGTTCTTGCTACAAATGTAGCTCCATTGGCAATTGCTACAGCAATGGGATTAAAAGGATTTAATATAACTCCATTTACTTGAACAGGCGTAACCATACCCTTTTGTGAAGTTGGAGAAGCTTGTCCTTTAGTTAAACCGTAAACTCTATTGTCATGTACTATGTTGGTTATATCTACATTTCTTCTAATATTATGTATGAAATGATTGCCTCCTTCTCCATACATATCTCCATCGCCACTTTCGGCTATCACATATAATTCGGGATTTGCTATTTTTATTGCTACTGCTGCAGGAAGAGCCCTTCCGTGTAATCCATTGAAAGTATTATTTTTAAAATAATGAGGGATTTTAGCTGCTTGACCTATTCCTGAAACCAAAACTAAATTTTGAGGAGTAATTTCTTCCATTTCTTCTAAAGCCTTTTTTAGAGTATTAAGGATTCCAAAATTTCCACAACCAGGGCACCATGCTATATCTAATTCTTTTTCATTTTCAAGATTAAAAAGATTTTTTCTTTCTGTCATTATAATTCCCCCTCAATAACTTCATTTATTTTTGATGTTAGTTCTTCGACTGAGAATGGCATACCGTTGTATTTTAGAATTTTATGGTCAACATTTACACCGATTTCTGCTCTTAGTAACTTAGCAAACTGACCTGTAGCATTATTTTCAATATCTATTATTTTTTTAGTTTTTTTAAAATAATTTAGAGATTCTTTAGGAATAGGAAAAACTTGCGAAAAATGCAACATAGCGACATCATTTATCCCTATTTTTTCTAAGGCTTCTCTTACAACATTATAATTCGAACCCCAACATACCACCAAATAATTATAACTATCGTTTCCAACTAATTCAGGTTGTACAAAATCGTCTTTCATTCCATCAAATTTTTTTAATCTTTTTTCGACCATTTGAACTCTTATTTCTAAATTCTCAGTTATATGTCCAAACTCATCGTGTTCGTCACTATCAACTACAACAATTCCTTTTCCAAAGTTAGGAATGCCTCGAGGAGAAACGCCATTAACAGCTTTAGAGAGATCGTATCTTTTATAATTCTCATCTGTTTCAACTATGTAGTTTTGATTTTGGATTTTCGAGAGATCCATCTTTTTTACATTGTAATAAGAATCAACAAAATATTGGTCTGTCAGAATGAAAACAGGTATTTGATATTTATCAGCCAAATTAAATGCCTTTTGAGCTATAGAAAATGCTTGTTCTAAGTTTCCAGGAGCAAAAACCAACCTGGGAAATTCTCCATGTCCAGCGTTTATAACTAAATTTAGTCCTTCTTGAGCGGTTCTTGTGGGAAGCCCTGTAGCTGGTGCAGGCCTTTGAGCAACGTGAATGACAACAGGGGATTCAATCATAGCAGCTAAAGATACGCCTTCTTCCATTAAAGCAAATCCTCCGTCAGAAGTAGTAACCATCGATCTTGATCCGGCATACCATGCTCCTATTGCCATATTAATCGCAGCAATTTCATCTTCTGCTTGCTCAACTAATATATCAAATTTTTTTGAAAAGTTAGCCATATCTATTAAAACTCCTGATCCTGGAGTCATAGGGTAGGCAAAAATAGAATTACAACCACCTGCCAATGATCCAAGAGCAACTGCATCAGTTCCACTTATTAGTAAATCATCTTTTAAATCTTGATTACTTTTTATGTCTACTCTTACTTCACCTTTATCATATAGTTCTTTACCTATTTTATATCCTCTTGAAGCTGCTTTTATATTACCTTCGACGATTTCACTGCCTTTCCTTTCAAATATTTCTTTTAAATAATCTTCTATAGTTTTTGTACTTATTCCAAAAAGTCCTAAAACAACTCCAACCGCAACAATATTTGCATATATAAGATTTCCTAATTCATTAGCAAGAGAAATAATAGGAACATTGAGAAGATTTTTGTGTTGAAGTTTAAGAGAATCATTATCGGCAATAATCAGCGTTTCTTCTGAAATTCTTTTCTCAAGATGATCGACTGACTTTTTAGTTAGTGGAATGAGTATATCTATTCTATCAACGTAACTTCTGACTGGGTTAGAACTCACCCTTATTTCTGTAGAGTTGCTTCCACCTCTAATTCTTGACATATATTCTTTAGTAGCAAAAACGTAGTATCCTTCTCTTTTAAGAATATATGTTAATAACTCCTCAATAGTTTGAATACCTTGACCTGCTTCACCAGATAAAACTATAGAAACTTCATTTTTGATGATATTACTCATCACACTACCTCCTATTTTTTTGTCTTTTATTTACTTTAGAAATTCCAAAACCTAAGTTTTGCCAATATTTTAGTTTTAAATTTTTTCAAAAATACCTTCATAGCTCTAATCTTCACTAATTCTTAATTCTTTTAACTTTTTCGGTACTTGTAGCGAAGAAGGGGAGAGGGCTCCGCCCTGAACCCACTTTAAATTCAAAAACTCAGTTTCAGAAATGTTCCTTTTCTAAAGTTTCCATTTAATTCTTTCAACTTTTCGGTACTTTTAACGAAAAAGGGGAGAGGGCTCCGCCCTGGACCCATTTTAAATTCAAAAACTCAGTTTCAGAAATACTCCTTTTCTAAAGTTCCCGTTTAATTCTTTTACCTTTTTCGGTACTTGTAACGAAGGAGGGTGGGGGCTCCGCCTTGGACCCACTTTAAATTCAAAAACTCAGTTTCAGAAATGTTCCTTTTCTAAAGTTTCCATTTAATTCTTTCAACTTTTCGGTACTTTTAACGAAAAAGGGGAGAGGGCTTCGCCCTGGACCCATTTTAAATTCAAAAACTCAGTTTCAGAAATACTCCTTTTCTAAAGTTCCCGTTTAATTCTTTTACCTTTTTCGGTACTTGTAGCCAAAGAGGTGGAGGGCTTCGCCCTGGACCCACTTTAAATTCAAAAGGTAATAGAAATTCCCATCACCACAGGGATGACTACGACGCTCTTTGTCACAGCCAGGGGAGTTTAACTACCATAAACTCTCAAAATCTTCTAATAGAAGTTTAATTAAATTATACCAGACAAAATCAGTCTAAAATAAAAAATAATGTAAATTTTTCAGAAGTTTTTATAAAAATTAATTATTTTTATTTATCATGGGTTTCCAACCTTTTTCATTGAGCCTAAATTCTATAAACTCACCTTCAAAATAGTATTCTACGTCTTGGGCAAGAACGATTGTTTCATAGTTTTTAAGATTGACAAATAAACCCAATCCTTTTTTCAATTCATTAGAAAATTTTTGGAAACTAAAATAAACGGTATGCATTCCATTAATTTTCCTCGAAAGGCAATAAGTGGCTTTAACATTTTCTAAAACTTCCCTTGACTTTTCTACATGAATCTCTCTTGGGCGTCCCCAATCATACAATCTGTAAGTTAAATCAGAACTTTGTTGAATTTCTAATAAAAAGCTATTTGGACCTAAAGTATGAACGGTTCCAGCTGGTATAAAGATTGAGTCAAATTTATCCATGTGGTAAGTTTCTAAAACATTATCCCATGTGTTATCTTTCATAGCTTTTAGAATTTCTTCGTTATTGTTAGAGACCTTTATTTGACCTCCGTCTTTCAAAAAAAACCATGCTTCCGATTTTCCCCAAGGTTGGTCTTCTATTTTTTTTGCCATTTCGTTATCAGGATGAAGTTGTATAGAAAGCCAAGAAGAAGTCCCTATTAATTTTAAAAGCAGCGGAAAATCTCTAAAAATTTGACTTACTTTTCCATATTCTCTTTTACTTTCCTTACCAAATAATATCGTTTCAGAATTTTTTAAACTTGAAAATAGCCAAACTTCTCCTATTGGATCTTTTGAATCAATATTAAACAGGTTATTAATGTCTCTATTACCCCAAATTTTTTCGGAAAATATTGGCTGACTAATGAGCGGTTCTTTAATTTTCATATATACCTCCTGTCTTGGAAATTCTAAAATCTTTTCTTTATTATATATGTTTTAGAATTGATTTTTCAAAAACATGTCTTCAATTCTAATACTTATTAATTCTTAATTTCTTTAACTTTTTCGCTACGTGAAGCCAAAGAGGAGAGGGCTCCGCCCTGGACCCGTTTTAAATTCAAAAGATTATTTTTAAAAAGTTTTCCATTTTAAAGTCTTTATCTATTTTGGCAAATTATTTATTTTTTGAGTTACTCGGTACTTGTACCGAGAGGGGAGAGGGCTCCGCCCTGAACCCATTTTAAATACAAAAGATTATTTTTAAAAAGTTCTCCATTTTAAAGTCTTTATCTATTTTGGCAAATTTTTTATTTTTTGAGTTACTCGGTACTTGTACCGAGAGGGGAGAGGGGCTCCGCCCTGAACCCATTTTAAATTCAAAAGATTATTTTTAAAAAGTTTTCCATTTTAAAGTCTTTATCTATTTTGGCAAATTATTTATTTTTTGAGTTACTCGGTACTTGTAGTCAGAAGAGTGAAGGGCTTCGCCCTGGACCCGTTTTAAATACAAAAGATTATTTTTAAAAAATTCTCATTTAGAAAGTTCCTTTTGAGCCTCCTTATATTCTTCAAATTTAACTTTCAACCAACTTTTTGTATAATTTACTTTATCCTGATAAGCCTTCGAAATTCCATTGTAAAGACTATAAGCTTCTGTTTCCCCATATCTAATTTTTAAATCATAAAGATAAAGAGTTGCGGTAATAAGTTGAACGTCTGGTCTAACCTTTACATTATCCCAGTACCACGCATGAGTGAAATTTAGTTTTTCATAAATTTCAGGGTATTTATTTTTCATATACCAATAGGTTGGAGCTTGTATTTGGAAGTATCCTAAACTTTCTCCCTTATCTCCTTTAACGTTTTTAAAATTTGTTTCTACAATACCAATTGCCAATAATTCTATAGGCAAAACTAATTCTGTAATATATGTATATTCTTCGTATAGCATCA
The DNA here is from genome assembly GCF_002895485.1 of Petrotoga sp. 9PWA.NaAc.5.4. Lineage (NCBI taxonomy): Bacteria > Thermotogati > Thermotogota > Thermotogae > Petrotogales > Petrotogaceae > Petrotoga > Petrotoga sp. 9PWA.NaAc.5.4. The sequence continues at coordinate 86,768 of NZ_AZRK01000012.1, read as the reverse complement.
TAAAAGCGTCTGTAAAATCACGTATCACTTCTTCTTCAAATTGATAGTATTCCTTCAAATAACTCTCAAAAAAAGAAACTTGGGTAAGATATTCATTGTATTTTTCTCTACCAGGTTGTAAAATAATTAAAAGAGATAAAAAAACTAAAAGAACTAAAATTGCTACAATGATGGTAAAAACAAACTTCTTATAACTTTTACGCGCCTTTATAACTCGAACAGTCAATTTAATTAACCACCCTGTTAAATTTTTAAATTGATTACTATAAAAAACTTTTAGAAACTTTTACGAATCTTCTACTTCCTAAATTATACCATTTTTTAATTTTCAACAAAAATTCAGCTATTTTATATTTAATATAATTTTAAATAAAAAGAGTAGAAATACTTAATAATATTTTTTAAAATTTTTCTTTTATAAACTTTTAAACAATACAAAAGACTCATAATTATGTTACAATATAAGGGTATAAGTTATTAGGGACTTTAGAAATAATAATTTTCAGAAAATAATCTTTTGAATTTAAAACGGGTTCAGGGCGAAGCCCTCTCCCCTCTCGCTACACGTAGCGAAGAAGTTAAAAGGATTAAATTGAAACTTTAGAAAAGGAGTATTTCTGAAACTGAGTTTTTGAATTTAAAACGGGTCCAGGGCGAAGCCCTCTCCCCTCTCGCTACACGTAGCGAAGAAGTTAAAGAAATTAAGAATCAGTGAAGATTAGAATTGAGGATGTATTTTTGAAAAAATTTAAAACCAAAATATGGTAAAAACTTAAGTTTTGGAATTTCTAAAGTGGATATATAAATTATAAGTATGAGGAGTACATAAATGCTTTTAGATAACGTTGCTTTAGGAAGATACGTGGAAAGAAATTCATTTATGCATTCTTTGGATCCACGAGTGAAACTTTTAGGCCTTTTTGTATTAGCTGGTTTTGCTTTTTCCATAAATAGTTTTTACGATGTACTTCTAATGTCTATATATACATTAGTTCTAATGTTATTATCAAAATTAAGTTTGAGATATTATATGAAATCTTTAAGATCTATATGGTTTATTGTGATTTTTGCCTTTGTAGTCCAGCTCTTTACTGTTGGGGGTAATACACTTTTACAATTTGGATTCATAAGAATAAGCGATAAGGGCCTTTTCAATGCCGCAATTATTACTTTTAGGATAGTTTTTGCGGTTTTATTGTCTTCCGTGTTAACGCTAACTACATCTCCAACTTCTCTTGCACATGCTCTTGAAGATGTTTTAGGATGGTTTTTTGTGCCCAAAAGATTCTCACATGAGATTGCAATGGTTATGACGATAGCTATAAGATTTATTCCTGTTATTGCAAGTGAAGCTGATAGAATAATGAGAGCTCAACTAAGTAGAGGTGCCAATTTTGATGATAGAAAATTTTCAGGAAGAATTAAAGGAGCAATCTCTATAATCATCCCTTTGTTAGTCTCTGCTCTAAGAAGAGCAGAAGATTTAAGTATTGCTATGGAGGCCAGAGGTTATAATGGATGGGAAGGAAGAACAAGATTTAAACAATTTAAATGGGAAACTCGGGATACCTTTTTTCTAATCTCATTTTCAGCTTTGAGTTTTACAATCATTTTCATATAAGATATTTTTTTGATAAATTAGATAGTGAATATGCTTTTTATAATAAAACAAAATCGAAAATTTGTAGGTATAAAATAATTAAACTCGCTACAAAATTGGAAAATTAACTAATTATGCAATAAAATAATCTTTTAGATTTAAAGCTGGGTTCAGGATGAAGCCCTTCTCCCTATCCTTCAGTATGTGTGGCGATGAACTTAAAGAAATGGAGAATGGCTCAAAATTAGAATTGTGGAGGTATTTTTGAAATAATTAAACATAAAAATATTTATAAATTTGAGTTTTATAATTTCTAAAGTGAGTAAATAAAAGTTTAGTAGGAGGTAAACTATGGCAGAAAATAATGAAGACAAAAAAAATGATAAGAAAAAAGATCCAGAAAATAACGAGAAAGAAGTTAAAAAAACGAAAATTTCTAATATTATTTGGATATACATATTATTTATCGGAGTTTTTATAGTAGCGTTAGTTCTTTTGAATCGTGAAAATGTTCCGGTAATACCTTATTCTCAATTAATTACTATGATAAATAAAAATCAAGTGGAATCTTTAGAGATCAACCAAAATGGAACGATAAATATTGTAACTAATAACGGAGAATCATATCAAACATTTTCTCCAAGTTTGTTGTTGGATAAACAATACGTTAACAATTTGGTAGATCAAGGAATAAAAATAAGCTACAAAGAAAATGTAGGAACAAAATGGTGGTTTAATATTCTTATCAATCTTATACCAATAGTTTTAATTGCGCTGTTTTTTTATTGGCTTTATCGTTCAGCAGCATCTGGAGCCCAAGGCAGTATGAACTTTGGAAAAAATATTTCAAAAAAGTTCGAACCAATTGGGAAAAAAGTTACTTTTAAAGATGTGGCAGGAATAGATGAGGTTATTGAAGAAGTACAAGACATTGTAAAGTTTTTAAAGAATCCGGCTGAATTTCAAGAATTGGGAGTCAGAATGCCAAAAGGTATTTTATTCGTGGGTCCTCCGGGAACGGGAAAAACTTTAACAGCCAGAGCTATAGCTGGAGAAGCCGACGTACCTTTTTATTATTCCAGCGGATCAGATTTTGTTGAGCTTTTTGTAGGAGTAGGGGCCTCCAGAGTTAGAGACCTTTTCAAGACAGCTAAAGAAAATGCACCATCTATAATATTTATTGATGAGTTAGATGCGGTAGGTAGACAGCGTGGAGCTGGATTGGGTGGCGGCAACGATGAAAGGGAACAAACATTAAATGCACTTTTGGTAGAACTCGATGGTTTTGATGTTTCAACAGGAGTAATAGTTATGGCGGCAACTAACAGACCTGATGTTCTTGATAAAGCTTTATTGAGACCAGGGCGTTTTGATAAGAAAATTTTGGTTGGGCCACCTGATGTAAATGGTAGAAAAGAAATATTGAAAATCCATACTCAAAATAAGAAAATTGCTTCTGACGTGGATTTGGAAATTTTAGCTAAAAGAACTCCGGGTTTTGTTGGAGCTGATTTAGAGAGCTTAGTTAATGAAGCTGCTTTGATTGCTACACGAAAGAAAAAAGTTCAGATTGAAATGAGTGATTTCGAAGAAGCTATAGAAAGAGTTATTTCTGGACCGTCCAAAAAGTATAGAATAATGTCTGATAGAGAGAGAAAAATTTTGTCATATCATGAAATGGGGCATGCAATATTGGCATATTCCTTACCTAATAGTGACCCAATTTATAAAATCACAATAATTCCAAGAGGTGCGGGATCGTTAGGTCACACTTTACAGATACCGGAGAAAGATAGATATTTAATAAAAAAGTCTGAAATATTAAATAGAATAACCATAGCATTAGGAGGAAGAGCAGCTGAAAAGATAATATTTGGATTTTCAACAAGTGGAGCAAAAGATGATTTGAAGAAGTCCACAGATTACGCAAAAGATATGATTTATCGTTTAGGAATGTCTAAAAAATTAGGGCCTGTTTATTGGGAAGGCGAAGAGGAAGAAGTATTCTTAGGTAGTGAATTAACAAAGCAAAAGAACTATTCTGAAGAAACCGCTAAAGAGTTAGATTTAGAAGTAAAAAAGATAATAAATACCATGTATGAACGAGCAATTGATATTCTTAAAAAGAATAGAGAAAGATTAGATTTAATGGCTGCTTACGTTTTTAAAAAGGAAACGATTTATGGAGAAGAATTTAAAAAAATGATGGAAAAAGACATTGATGAATTAAGAGAACTTGTTGGTGGAGAAAAAGAAATAAAAGAATTTTTAAAAATAAATGTGATAAATAATAATGGAATGCAACTTCAAAATGTTTAATAGAGATTTTATAAATAAAGCGGTTTTAAAAATAAGCTGTTGAATTTATAACGGGAAGGGAACCTTTCTCCCTTTTCCCATTAAAAGTACCCAATATGTTAAGATAATAGATAATAGCGACTATTAGAACTATGCAGATATTTTTGAAAAAGCTAAGTTTTAAAGTTTCTAAAGTAATTAGAAATATTTGATTTTGGGAGGATCTAATGATAAAGGCTATTATATTTGATATGGATGGTGTAATAATAGACAGTGAACCTATTCATTATGATGCAAATAAACGTATTTTTGATGAATTGGGAATACCTATAACTCAAAGTATTTATGTAAAATATATTGGAGTTAGTAATGAAGACATGTGGAATGAAATAAAAAATGAATATGATTTAAAACAAACGGTTCAAGAGTTGGTAGATAGGCAAAACTTAGAAAATTTGGAACATATAAAAAAATATGCAAAAGAACCTATATCTGGTGTAGTAGAACTTTTAGAATTGTTGAAAAATAATAGTTATAAAGTTGCACTTGCTTCATCCTCTCCAGAAATTTTAATAAAAGAAGTGTTGGAAAAATTTCAACTGAGTAAATACTTTGATGTAGTAGTGAGTGCAGAAAGCGTTTCTCGCGGAAAACCAAAACCTGACTTATTTATTTATACTGCAGGATTATTGAATGTAAAACCTCGGGAATGTTTAGTCATTGAAGATTCAAAGAATGGTGTTAAAGCAGCTAAATGCGCCGGAATGGTTTGTATTGGGTTTAATAATCCTAATTCTATGAATCAAGATTTATCCAAAGCAGACATAATTGTTGAAAACATGAATGAAATTACATTAGAACTTATCGAAAAATTTAATAAAGATTAAGTATTGACTTTAGAAATGAATTAAAAAGAAGAGGCAATCATTAGCGCCTCTTCTTTTTTTAAGAATAAAATACGTTGTAAGTAAACCAGTCCATGTTCATGAGCTCTTCGTCAGAAATATCTTTATCTTCTGGAACCATTAAATTCCCTTTTTTATCGTAAATAGGTCCTCTAAAAGGATGAAATTTGTCTTCTATAATATCATTTTTAACAAGTTTTACAAGATTTTTCACCTGAGGCAAAACTAAATCACTCAAAGGGGCTAAGTTTACTATTCCAGTTTTAAGTCCTCCCCAGAAATTTTCTATTTTTTCAGAACCTGAAAATAACCTAAACAAAGAAAAATTAGAACCTCTTAGTACGTCTTTTATAATGTTTTCATAATAAATACCCCAATTCCATACTACAGAGGTTAGATAGGTAGAAGGCGCAAATTCTCTCATATCATAATGATAACCAATAGTATATACGTTATGTTCTTCACCAACTTTTAATACCTCAGCGGAATCTTGATGATGAGTTAAAACGTCCACTTCTATTTCATCTATCAAATATTTTGCAGTATTTCTTTCATATTCATAATTCTTCCATGCGTTAGTCCAACCAACATGTACTTCAGCTTTAGAATTTACCGACTTAGCCCCAAGTGCAAAAGCATTGATTCCCATTATTACTTCTGGTATACCATACGAAGCTACATATCCTAAACGATTCGTTTTAGTCATCGCGCCAGCGATCATTCCGGCAAGGAATCTTGGTTCATACATTCTCCCATAGTAAGTGTTTATATCTTCTAATGCTCTATAACCCGAAAAATGCATGAACTTAACATTTTGGAATTTTTTTGTTTCTTTATCATGCAAAAAATCAAAACTCGTGGAAAAGACAAGATCAAATTTTTCTTCTTCAAGTTGTTCTAAAATTTTTTCATAAACTTTAGAACTTGATACGTTTTCGAAACATTTTGTTATCACTTCACCTTTTAATTTTTCTTCAACGTATCTTCTTCCTAATTCATGAGAATAAGTCCAAGCTGAGTCTTCTATACGTGTATTATAAATAAAAGCAACTTTTAAAGCGGCTCCTGAAAGAATAGTAGAAATTCTGAATAGTGGAATAGATAAAGGATGTTCTTCTTTTTCACTCAACTCATCTACCAAAAATTTTATTTGCTCTCTCATTTCTCTTTCTATTTCGGGCATATTATCTATTCCATATTTTTTGAGATATTCTATAAAAGCTTCTTCCTCAGAAAGAGATAGTTTATCTTTTCCAATTTCTCTGTACAATTTTCTGAAAGGTAAATAAATCGAATTTATTAGTTCGTCGTATTTATTCTCTACAAATTCACTTTTCTTTTCATAGTCTTTTATTAATTCATATAATTCTTTAAACTTGCCTTCTTTATCAAACCATATAATATTGATTTTTGTTTTTTCATAAAAATCCAGGAATTCATAATATATTTTAATTTCCGGATCTCCTTCATCCCATTTTGGTATAAGCCTTATAACCTCACCCCGTGTTGAAAAAGCATTTAAATATTTTAATATACTAACTCTTTTATTACCTTCAACTATATAAAACCAATTCAAATATTCATAGGCAGTTACAGGTTCTCTTATACCTTCTTCTGCCTGAGCCTCATATAAATTAATCCATTTGCTAGCAAATTCTGTGTCAATTTTCATTAAGGGATAAAAGTTTTTTGAAAAAGAAACTGCACGAGAATGATAATAGGTTCCTTTAATTCTTTCGATAGGTATGTCTATGGTTCCTAAATTTTGTTCTTTTGATATTTCAACGTTTTGTATTATGTCCTCAAGAGCCGGTAAATAACCGTCTTTTCCTTTTGAAATTTCGTTTAAAAAATCTCTTCTCGCAAGCCGATAAGCTTTTTCATATTCTGTTCTACTTTGGCTTCTATTTGTTCGATACATAAAAATCTCTCCTTTTACTTTCGAAGCGGTACTCACAACATTTTTATACTTTCGATAGTGTTTTTATTTATACCATAATAAATATACACTAAAAATATTAAAATTTTATTCAGTTAATTAAATAAAATTACTTTTGGCTGAATCTTCTTGTAAGATTCTATTTCTAAAACCTCTCTTTTTTCTTCATCATATTTTATAAACTTATAAGGAATAGTGTTTATAAGATAAGAAATATGATTAGAAACTTTAATAATAAAATCTAATTCCTGAAAAGCATATTTAGGGTGAATATGTCCGTATAGCCACAACTTGGGAAAGAAAGAAAAAAAGATCTGTCCCAATGATTTTGACGGTGTATGAGATTGACCAAACTTTTTAATTGTATTTTTTATATAAGGTGGATTATGAGTTACTATGATGTCTATTTTACTAAATCTGTTTCCTTTAAAAATAGAATTAAAAAGTATTTCTCTCCTAAACTTGCTAACATCTCTTTCTTTAAAATAAAAAGGCCGGTATCCATATGCCAAAGATCCTGAGAATCCAGCTATTACAATATCTTTATTTATAAAATTTTTAAGATTTACAACTCCATGATTTAGTACGTAAACTCCTTTATATACTTTAGAAAAGGAATTGTTCTCTTCTTCGTAAAGTTTAGGATAATAACGTTTGTCATGATTACCATGAGTCATAATACTTATAGACGGTTTGAATTCGTTTATTAAATAATCAAGGTACCCTGGTGAGAGATCTCCGGCAGATATAAGTATATCAATTTTCTTCTTGGCCTTGTTTTTTAAGTACACTTCTTCATCAGAAACAGTTATAATATCAACCATCTTTAAATTCCTTTTTTTATAAATTTTAGTGTATACAATATTTTATCAAAGAAAATTTAATTTTCTAAATCTTTATTTTACTAAAAGTTTTAATATATCAATATAAAAGCTCTTAATCTCCTTTAATTAACTCAGATCGTACTTTATGGGATTTTGTTTTTTTATAAAAAAGGTGTTTAATATAATTACATACAGTAAGAAATTAATTAAAATAATGACTTTATAAAGATAATTTTTCAGAAAATAAGCGTTTGAATTTGAAATGGGTTCAGGGCGAAGCCCTCCCCCTCTTTGGCTACATGTAAGAAGAAGTTAAAGAAATTCATATTTTATGAGAATTAGATAGAAACTTTAGAAAAGATAATTTTCTAAAAATAGAATTTTGAATTTGAAATGGGTCCAGGGCGAAGCCCTCCCCCTTTTTGGCTACACGTAGGAAGAAGTTAAAGAAATTCATATTTTATGAGAATTAGATAGAAACTTTAGAAAAGATAATTTTCTAAAAATAGAATTTTGAATTTAAAGTGGGTCCAGGGCGAAGCCCTCCCCCTTTTTGGTTACATGTAGGAAGAAGTTAAAGAAATTCATATTTTATGAGAATTAGATAAAAACTTTAGAAAAGATAATTTTCTAAAAATAGAATTTTGAATTTGAAATGGGTCCAGGGCGAAGCCCTCCCCTCTTTGGCTACATGTAAGAAGAAGTTAAAGGAATTAAGAATTAGTGAGGTGATAAATTATTCAAGATAATGGACATATAAAAGGAATTAGAAATATTAATAGGTTAAAAATTTTGAATTATATATACACACATAAAGAAGCTACCAAAGCAGAAATTGCCAAAAAATTAGGAGTTAGTGCTCCGACGGTCTCAAGAAATTTAGAACCTTATATAAATAAACTTGTTATTAATAACGGTAAAACGGGTTCAAAATTAGGAAGAAAAGCAGATATTTTAGAATTTAGTAATGAAAACAAAATAATAGGTATTCAAGTTGAAAATGAATTTATTATTTATGGAGTGTACAACCTAAAGCAAGAATTACTATTTTCTAAAAAATGTTTTTTTAAAAAATTTGATTGTATAGATGACTTATGTAACCAATTAAAAGAAAGTTTAAAAGATATCGATAAAAAGGAAAATGTCCTTTCCACTGTTTTAGGAATATCTGGATATGTTTCAAAAGATGGATTTATAAATTCTTCAGCCCTCAAAATAAATGAAACCAATATAAAAAAGGTGGTAGAAACGATAAAAGAATTATTTCCAAAAAGTTTAATTTCGTTTGAAAATGACGCAAATCTGTTAGCCATAAAAGAGAAATTTTATTATGGAAAAGATGTAAAAAACATAGTATGTATTTATTGGGGAAAAGGTGTTGGAATGGGATTAATTTTTGGAGGTGAATTATATGTAGGAAAAGGACAAGCTGGTGAATTAGGAAGTATCATTACTTATGGAGATACTCTGGAGAAATATATCGAAAAAGCCCAAGAAGAACATATAATTGCTGAATGGTTGAAGTTGCTAAGAAATATCTATTACGTTTTACAGCCTGATAAAATCGTTATGAATTGTCAACACGAAAAAGAAATAAACAAGATTATTACACGGTGGAAAGAATTATATCCTGATTTTAAAGACGTAAAAATACATAAAAGTGAAGAAATTTCTATAGTCGAAGGAGCAGCGATTTTAGCAATAGAACTGTATTTAAAGAAAATTACCGTTGGGATAAAAGGCGAAGTTGTTTATTAAATAAAGGTAAATTAATTTTTTGGTAGGAGTTCAGAAATGAGAATTTTCTAAAAATAAGCTTTTGAATTTATAACGGGGTCAGGTCGGAGCCTTCTCGCCATTCTTGGTACAAGTACCTAAAAAATTAAAGAAATAGAGAATTGGTCAAAATTAGAATTTTGGAGGTATTTTGTAAAAAATCAACGCTAAAATATATACATAACAAGGATTTTGGAATTTCTAAAGTGAGTAATTTTCTTATATGGACTTTAGAAATGAGAATTTTCTAAAAATAAGCTTTTGAATTTAAAATGGGTCCAGGGCGGAGCCCTCTCCCCCTTTCTTGGCTACAAGCACCGAAAAAGGTAAAGAAAGAAGGAATTAGTAAGGATTAGAAGCGGGGAAGTATTTTATAAAAAGTTAAACTCTAAAATATTTATAAAATGTGAAGTTTTGAATTTCTAAATTTAGTGAAATTTTCTTAATAAAGGGAGGTATGTGATTATGAAAAAAGCTTTAAAGATGGTATCTTTGATAGGGTTATTTTTGTTTTTTGGAACGTTAGTTATATCTCAAGATATAACTTTTGCAACTTTTATTGACGGACCAGATTTACCTGTATTTCGAAAGCAATTAGAAGCTTATGAAAAAGAAACAGGAAAAGATATAGAGCTCTTGGTAATCCCTTATGCTGATTGGAAAACTAAGATGATAATGATGTTACAGGGTGGGACACCCCCTGATGTTGCAAGAGAAACCGATGTTGTATATTTACAAGACTACGCTTTAGATTTAACTCCTTTTATAAAACAACATACTGGAATGGAACCTATGGAATGGTTAGATAATGTAACTGTTTATAAGAGTTGGTTTAAAACTTACAGTTTAGAAGCCGGCATGATTCCAGCAATTCCTTATACAACAGATGTCTTTGCATTATTTTATAATAAAGAATTATTTAAAAAAGCTGGTGTTGAAGTACCAATAAATGGTGTATGGACTATAGATCAATGGTATGATGCGATGTTGAAATTAAAGCAATCTGGAGTAAGATATCCGTTGGTTTGGGACAGAAGTCCTTCAAGATTTTCGTGGCTGCTTTATACATTTGGTGGAGGATACTGGGATGAAACAGGCACAAAAATTATTCTTGATTCCAAAGAATCTATAGAAGCTATGGAGTTCTTTTTAAAAATACATGATGAAAATTTAGTTCCTAAAGCGGTTTGGATATCTGGGGATGCACCTTTAAAATATTTTCAAAATGGATTGTCAGCAATGTATTTGTCTGGTACTTGGATGCTTCCTACTTTTGCGGAACAATTAGATTTTGAATGGGGAGCCATTCCTATGCCTGTTAAAAGAGAAAGATACACATATTCAGGAGGAAAATTGATAGTTCCGTTAACACAAAAAGGTGTAGAATTAGCTTTTTATTTGACTAATAAAGAAAATCTCGCTGAAATAAGTTCAGCATTGTACTTATTACCTGATCGAGCTGATATGAGAGAAGTTACTTATGAAAATAAAATGGTTCAAGAAGCTAATATGGTAGCTATGAACGACTTATTAAATACATCTCCTGCTGCAAAAAAAAGACAAGATTTTGATTGGTACAATTTAAAAACAGCTCCGGTAATTCAAGGAAATGTTTCGGCTATAACTAACATGGTTGTTTCAGTTTTAACACACGAAAAAACTCCTCAAAAAGCTATGAAAGATCTTGCTGATCAACTTAGAAAAGAAGCAGGACTACAGTAATTTCTTTTAAATTTATGAAATCCGCATGCTTTAACAGCATGCGGATTAATTTATAGGAGGGATATTTTGAATACATCAAAAAATTTTAGATCAGAAATGGTAGGAATTTTTTTCATATTACCAAATTTAATTATATTTACACTTTTTGTTATATTCCCAGCAATTTCTGGTTTTTATTTAGCTTTTACAGATTATAGTATGTTAAGAACGCAATCGAATTTCATAGGAATAGAAAATTTTAAAACTATATTTTCTGATTTTAGTTCTTCATCTTTCTTGAGAAGTATGTTAAGAACATTTGTTTTTACAGCAATATTTGTTCCTGTTTCTTTTTTCTTTTCATTATTTTTATCTGTAATAACTACTTCTGAAACAGTCAAAGGAAAAAATTTCTTAAGAACTTTGTTTTACTGGCCTTGGATTTTGTCTCCGGTTATCGTAGCTCTATCTTGGAAATGGTTTTTAGATATAGATGCAGGATTCTTAAATATTATGCTTGAAAAAATGGGTATGCAACCAAAAATGTGGCTATTAGAACCAAATTTAGCTTTTTTTTGGGTTACAATAGTAAATATTTGGTATGTGGCTGGATATTTCATGGTCATGTTCAATGCAGCCTTAACTTCTATTCCACAGGAGGTTTACGATGCTGCTAGTATAGATGGGGCCAACAAATGGCAAAGATTTTGGTCCATAACTTTTCCTTTGCTACGTCCTACTTCTATACTTGTGTTAGTACTTTCTATGATTATGGCTATTAGAAGTTTTGAGTTAGTATACGTTTTCACAAAAGGTGGACCTGGGAATGCTACTATGTTTATGGTTCAAAAAGTTTATGAAGCAGGGTTTCAAGATTATAAATTGGGACTTGCTGCAGCTATGTCTGTAGTTATGTTTTTTGTATTACTTGGATTGACCTTAATTCAATTTAGATATATGCGTGAGGAGGAATAATTACGTGAAGAAAAAACAAATCGTTATTTTAATAAACATTCTTGTGTATATTTTTGCTTTACTTTATGTTTTACCTATAATATGGACTATAATTTCAAGTTTTCGCTTAGAAAAAGATCTGTTTGCTTATCCACCAAAATTAATTTCAGAGTTTACGTTAAAAAATTATGTGAAAGTTATACAAACTACAGATATGCTTACATATTTTAAAAATTCAGTTATAGTTACTGTAAGTTCAACTATAATAACTATAATTATAAGTTTAATGGCGGGATATGCCTTAGCAAAAATAAAATTTAAATCTAAAAATTTTTTCTTTACTTTATTTTTATCAACACTAATGATTCCTCTCCAAGTAATAATGATTTCTATATACTTTGTATTAGCTCGTATAGGATGGATAAATACATATTGGGGCTTAATAATTCCACCTGCTGCTACACCTACAGGAGTCTTTTTAGCAACTCAGTATATAAAATCGTCTATTCCTAACGAAGTTATAGAAAGTGCAAAGATAGATGGTGCAAGTGAGCTAAAAATATTTTGGAGGATTATTCTTCCGTTATGTCAACCTGTGATAGCTGCTTTAGCTGTCCTTTCCTTCACCTGGCGTTGGAATGATTATATATGGCCTTTATTGGTAGTGAGTTCTCCTAAATATATGACTATACAGTTAGGATTAGCACTATTTTCCGGAGAGCATACTGTGCAATGGGGGTCTTTGTTAGCAATGACAACGCTTTCTATGATTCCTGTTTTAATAGTATTCTTATCGTTTCAAAAATATTTCGTTAAAGGCATTACAATGGGGTCTATAAAATAGAAGAGGTGATTTAATATGGTAGATGCACTTTTTTTAGGGGCGCATCCAGATGACTACGAAGCTTTTGCCGGAGGCACCATTTTAAGATTAAAAAAAACTGGTAAAATTTGTGCAGGAGTCATAATGACCGATGGTTCTGCAGGTAAAAATAACGATGTAACCATAAGAAAACTTGAAGCAGAAAGTGCGGCTAAATTTTTAGAACTTGATTATTTTGAAATGATTGGACTGAAAGATGGGTACTTAACAGATTATCATGATTTAACAAAAACAATTGCCAATTTAATAAGAAAATATAAACCAAAAATACTTTTCACTCATTATTTTGAGGATAAACATCCTGATCACAAGATTATAGGCAATATTACAAAAAACGCTTTGTTTTTAGCAAGAACTAAAAGAACTGATTTGGATGGTGAACCATATACATGCAAAAATGTCCTTATGTTTATACCCGATATTACTTATATGCCAGAATCAAGATTATTTATAGATATTACACTATTTTTAGAAAAGAAGATTGAAATATTAAACATCTATAAATCTCAAAAAGGTGTCTTAGAATCTATTTCTTTGATAAACAAATATTTTGCCTCTGAAATTTTGGAGGATAAAGAAAAGGCAGTAGAAGCTTTTTACCCATATCTTCTAACTAAAGAATATTTATAGAGGTGATCAGATGAATTATACAATAGATCAGAATGGAAGTATAACTTATTTTTCTCAAATACCTCAAGAATATATAATTACCAACAAAAATCTTACAATGATAATAAAAAAAGGGATGCCGCTTTCTATATTTTCAAATAAATATGGAACTGTTATGTCAAATATATATTTTGATTTTCTAAAAATAGAAAAAGTTAGATTTTATCCAGACGGTATTGAATTATCAAATAGGATCTCAAAGATGAATATTATAAGTGAGCCACAAAGTTATTCTTTTTTGATTAAATTTGAAAATATTAAAAATTTGGAGTTCTCTTTTAGACTCATTTTTAAAAAAGAATTCAAATTACCTTTTTTTGATAAAGTAGAGATCCCTATAAAATATGAAACACAAACATTTAACAAAGGTATCAAATTGAAAGACGATTTTGTGATAGAAGTAACAAAAGGAAAAATTAAAAATATAAAAAAAGATGAAAGAATAGTTTTTAATATAGAAAGTGACAAAGAAAGGATTATTGAAATATCTATAGGAAAAAGTGGAGAAAAAGATTTAACTGAAAAGAATAACGATTATATTAATTATTTAAAAAAGCTAACTCCTCAATATAATTATTTGGAAGATTTAGAAAAAATATTATTTTTATTTTCAACACATACTGCTCTCTCATCAATAAAAGATTTCGATGGGAAATTAGGTTTAGCAGCGGGTGTAAATTACTCTTTTCCAAATAGGACTTATTTTAGAGACGGATTTTGGACCATCCAACCAATAATGAAAATTGACCCTCAATTTGCTAGAAATGAGATATTGTTACTATCAGAAGGAGTTCATAAAGATGGTTCGTGTCCGAGTGGTGTAATGATATTAGGAGAAGAAGAACTTGAATTTATTAGAGAAAAAAAGGAACTTTTACCAAAACAAGTAAAAACATCTTATAGATATGAAAAAGATTGGTGGTCTAATCATCACGATTCAGGAGGTTATTATGTAATTCTTCTTTCCCAATATATCGAAAAGACGGGAGACATAGAAATATTAAAAGAAGAATTTTCAGAAGGGACCATTTTAGACAAGGTAGGATTTATTCTGAAAAGGTACTTAAAAATGTCAAATGATAAAGATTTTTTAATGAACAAGCCTTTCGATTCAAACGATTGGGCGGATAATGTTTATAGAAATGGCTATGTCACTTATGATTTGGCAATTCAAATAGAAGCGTTTCGTAAAGCAGCTTTAATTTATAAAATGGTCTCTCGAGATAAAATTTCAAAAGAGTTATTTGATAAATATGAAAAGATGAAGTATTATTTCAATAAAAAAATGTGGAATGAAGAAAAAGGATATTTTAATGATTTTATTGGCGATTATTGTGAAGATCATTTAAATATTGATACTGTGATATCTATATTATTCGATATTGCGGATAATGAAAAAAAACAAAAGACTCTTTTTGCAATGGAAAAAATGCTTGAAACAAAAAATAACCCCGATCAAAAATTTGGAGATTGGGGAGTAATGTCAGTGTGGCCTTTTTTTAAATCTAAAAAACATCTTTTTAGTAAGAGTGTTTTCCCGTATCGTTACCATAATGGAAGTGATTGGCCTTATTTATCGTCAATTTATGCCTTAGTTAAAAGAAGAGAAAATATGGATTATAAGTATCCACTCATGAGATGGTGGAAATATTCATTGGATAAAGGTTGGATAAATCCTGTTGAATATTATAGCCCTGCTTATTTTCGAGGTTCTTTGAATCAAGGATGGTCATCTTTTGCTGCTACATTTTTTCTATAGACTTTTTATCTGTTAAATTTTCATAAATATTTCGCGTTTATAAGCGATTAAATCGATTTAACGATAAATGAAGTTGATTATCCGCATTTTTATTAATTTCATTTTAGAACGAATTAATTGTATAATAGAAATATAACATAGTGTGTTTCTAAAATTGAAAATTAAAAAATCAGCCAGTAAAATGAGTTTTTGAATTTAAAATGGGTCCAGGGCGGAGCCCCCATCTCCTCCTTCGGTACAAGTACCGAAAAAGTTAAAAAATTCAGATAGGTACTTTAGAAATGAAGTGTTTTTAAAAGTAAGGTTTTGAATTTAAAATGGGTCCAGGGCGAAGCCCCTCTCCCCTCTCGGTACAAGTACCGAGTAACTCAAAAAATAAATAATTTGCCAAAATAGATAAAGACTTTAAAAAGGAGAACTTTTTAAAAATAAGGTTTTGATTCTAAAAATGGGTCCAGGGCGAAGCCCCTCTCCCCTCTCGGTACAAGTACCGAGTAACTCAAAAAATAAATAATTTGCCAAAATAGATAAAGACTTTAAAATGGAGAACTTTTTAAAAATAATCTTTTGTATTTAAAATGGGTTCAGGGCGAAGCCCTCTCCCCTCTCGGTACAAGTGCCGAGTAACTCAAAAAATAAATAATTTGCCAAAATAGATAAAGACTTTAAAATGGAGAGCTTTTTAAAAATAATCTTTTGTATTTAAAATGGGTTCAGGGCGAAGCCCCTCTCCCCTCTCGGTACAAGTACCGAGTAACTCAAAAAATAAACAATTTGCCAAAATAGATAAAGACTTTAAAATGGAGAACTTTTTAAAAATAAGGTTTTGATTCTAAAAATGGGTTCAGGGCGAAGCCCCTCTCCCCTTTCGGTACAAGTACCGAGTAACTCAAAAAATAAATAATTTGCCAAAATAGATAAAGACTTTAAAATGGAGAACTTTTTAAAAATAATCTTTTGTATTTAAAATGGGTTCAGGGCGAAGCCCTCTCCCCATTCCTTCGGTACAAGTGCCGAGTAACTCAAAAAATAAACAATTTGCCAAAATAGATAAAGACTTTAAAATGGAGAACTTTTTAAAAATAATCTTTTGTATTTAAAATGGGTCCAGGGCGAAGCCCCTCTCCCCTTTCGGTACAAGTACCGAAAAAGCTAAAAGAAATTAGAAATTAGTAAATATTAGAAGTAGGAAGATATTTTTGAAAAAAATTTAAAACTAAAATATTGGCAAAACTTAAGTTTTAGAATTTCTAAAGGGGGTAAAAAATTATTTTAGGGAGATGATAAAAGTGAGTAAAATTGATGAATTTTTTAACGTAGAGGGCAAAGTAATTGCCATAACTGGTGGTGCAGGTATTATTTGTTCAGAGATGGCAAGATCCTTAGGTACTTTAGGAGCAAAAATAGCCGTCTTAGATCTCTCTGAAAAAGCCTTAGAAGAATTAGGTGAAGAACTAACACAAAAGAAAGTTGAGCATATACTTGTAAAAACTAATGTTTTACAAAAAGAGGATTTAGTTAAAGCAAGAGAAGGAATTATCGCAAAATTTGGTAAAATTGATGTACTTATAAATGGAGCAGGAGGAAATAAGCCTGAAGCTACCACAAGTGCAGAAAAATCTTTTTTCAATTTACCGCAAGATTCTATTCAATGGGTATTTAACTTAAATTTTTTGGGAACTTTTTTAGCTTCACAGGTTTTTGGTGAATATTTTGCCAAAAGAAAAGAAGGAATTATTATTAATATCTCTTCTATGAATGCTTTTAGACCTTTAACAAATATTCCTGCTTATTCGGCGGCTAAAGCTGCTGTAAGTAATTTTACTCAATGGCTTGCTGTTCATATGAACCACAATTATTCAAAAAAAATTAGAGTAAATGCGATTGCTCCTGGATTTTTATTGACAAATCAAAATAAATTCTTGCTTACTAATCAGGATGGCAGCCTCACTGAGAGGGGGCACAAGATATTGGATCATACACCTATGGGAAGATTCGGGAATCCCGAAGATTTAATTTCAACAATAATATGGTTGATAAGTGATAGTTCTGAATTTGTAAACGGAGTTGTTGTCCCTATAGATGGTGGTTTTTCAGCTTATAGTGGCGTATAGTAACTAATTGTCTTAAAAATAAAAGAATTCGTCCAGTTCTTAAAACAGTTAAACTCTATTATGTAACGGTAAAATTAACCTATAAAATGTTATTTTGAATTTAAAGTGGGCTCAGTGCGGTTATAAAAAATTTAACGCTAAAATATATATAATACAAATTTCAAATTTTTAAAGTTAGTCTTTAAAAGATAAAGAAAGGAGATGATAGTATGAACTATGGGAAAAACGATGTTGCTGTTATCGGAATGGCGGTTATGGGGCAAAATTTGGCATTGAATATTGAGTCTAAAGGTTTTAAAGTTTCCGTTTATAACAGATCTAATGAAAAAACTCAAAAGTTCGTTGAAGAAAGAGGAAAAAATAAAAATATAGAAGGTAGTTATTCAATACAAGATTTGGTAAATTCTTTAAAAAAACCTCGAAAAATAATATTAATGGTTAAAGCTGGAAAACCCGTTGACGATGTTATTAACGAGTTGTTACCTTATTTAGAAAAAGGGGACATAATAATAGATGGAGGAAATTCTTACTATAAAGATACAGATAGAAGATTTGAAGAACTTTCTAAAAAGGGTATAAGATTTTTAGGTACTGGAATAAGTGGGGGAGAATACGGAGCGCTACATGGCCCTTCGATTATGCCTGGAGGAGACAAATCTGCTTATGATGAAGTAAAAGATATTCTCGAAGCTATTGCGGCAAAAACAGAAGATGGTCCATGTGTTACTTACCTTGGACCTAAATCGAGTGGTCACTATGTGAAAATGGTTCATAACGGTATAGAATACGCTATTATGGAACTAATTTCAGAAGCCTATGATATTATGAGAAAAGTATTTAAATTAACTCCACAAGAGATGAGTAGAATATTCAAAGAATGGAACGAAGAGCATAAATCATATTTAATGGAAATTACTTATAAGATCTTGGAATGGAAAGATGAAGAAACCGGAAAACCAATTATTGATGTTATTTTGGATAGTGCAAAACAAAAAGGAACTGGTAAATGGAGCGTTCAAGACGCTTTAGACTTAAATATCTCTATTCCAACAATAAATGCAGCTGTTAATGCTAGGACACTTTCTTCTATAAAAGATGAAAGAGTAAAAATTTCAGAAGTATATGAAGCTCCTATAGAAATTGAGCTAAATAAAGAATTTGTTGATGCTTTAAAAGATGCTCTATATATATCAACTATAATAGCATATGCTGAAGGTATGAAATTACTTCAAGTGGCTTCAGATGAATATGGTTATAATCTTGATTTATCAGAAGTTGCCAGAATCTGGGAAGATGGATGTATAATTAGGTCTGCTTTTCTAAAACCTATTCAAAAAGCTTACAAGAAAGATTTGGCTTTGATAAACTTAATAATTTCAGATGAGTTTATTACTGAGTTTAGAAACAGAGTCCCAAAACTTAGAGAAGTTGTTTCTAATATTAAAAAAACTAAGATTCCCATACCAGCATTCAGTTCAGCCCTTGATTATTTTGATGGGTTAAGTTCAAAAGAACTTCCTGCAAATCTAATTCAAGCTCAAAGAGATTATTTTGGAGCACATACATATGAAAGAAGAGATAAAGAGGGTATTTTTCACACGGAATGGCAGGATATACATAATATCTAACTAAGGGGGATAAGATATTGACTAAAGATAAGAACAATATTGCAATAGTGAATTCAAGCACTTTTGGTGAATACTTTCCTGATTTAATGCAACGACTAAGGGATATAGGCGTTGTAGAAAGAATTAATGTAGATCCAAAAATAAGCGGCAAAGATTTAGCAGAAAAATTAAAGGGTTTTAAGTTTATAATTGCTAGTGTGACACCTAATTTTACAGCGGAGTTTTTCAAGTACAACAAAGATGTGAAGTTAATAGCAAGACATGGTATTGGATATAATAATGTAGATATAAAAGCCGCAACAGAAAACAACGTAATGGTAACAAGAGTATTGGGAATTCATGAAAGAGATTCGGTAGCAGAACTTGCGGTGAGTTTAATGCTAATTTGTCTTCGACATATAATACCAGCAAATAAAGCGGTCTTAGAAAATAAATGGCATGAAAGAAAAAATTTCATGGGAAAAGAACTTTCAAAAATTACTGTAGGCATTATTGGTTATGGAAATATTGGAAGTCGGGTTGCAGAAATTGTAAAAGAAGGTTTTAAATCAGAAGTAATTGCATATGATCCATACATAGCAGACAAGGTTATAGAAAAAACCGGAGTAAAACCTGTTGAATTCGATGAATTACTAAAAACTTCCGATGTAATCAGTCTCAATGCCTCTCTCAACGAAGGAAACTACCACTTTATCAACAAAAAGGCTTTTAATAAAATGAAAGATGGAGTAGTAATCGTTAACACTGCAAGAGGAGAATTAATAAATCTTTCGGACTTTATTGAAGCATTAGAAACTGGAAAAATCCTATCTGCAGGACTTGATGTAGTAGAAACAGAACCAATAGAACCTGATAATCCTCTGCTAAAATTTCCAAACGTCTACATTGTGCCTCATATTGGAGGATACGGTACATACTCCTTAAGAAAGATGGACGAAAAAATGGTCGAAGACATTGAAAAATTAGTAAATGGTGAAATTCCTGATCAAATAGTTAATCCCGAAGTCATTGAAAAAATCCTCGTAAATTTTCAAGATAAAAATAATGACTAAAAACCTCGAAAGGAGCGTTTCTTCAATGAAACACGTGTTAGTTCTTGATGTTGGTACAACAAACATGAAACTCGCAATTGTAAACGAACAGGGAAAGGTTGTCTCTCAAGAAACAAAAAAGATTAATATGTATCGAAACGAAGAAGGAGCAGCAGAACATAATCCAAAAGAATTGTGGAGTGATTTTCTCGAACTATCTCAAAAAACAGTTGCTAATTTTAAGGATGAAATCGTTCTATTGGTATTATCTGGATATCAATTTGGCTTCTTACCTATAGATAAAAACTACCAACCATTAACTGGTATGATTACGTTATTAGATACTAGATCTCAATCGATAATGATTGACTTTGAAAAGAAATTCTCCACAGAAAAAATCTATCAAAAAACAGGTTGTCCACCTGCATTTAATTATACATTACAACGGATTTTATGGCTCAAAAAGGAAAAACCGGATATCTTTAAAAACATAAACAAGATAATAGACATTAAAAGTTTTTTCATATACCAATTAACAGGACAATGTATATCAGAACCAAGTGTAGCGTCTACTACACAACTCTTAGATATAAGAACTCAAGATTGGGATGAGGAATTAGTCGAACAAGCAGGCATTAAAAGAGAACAACTCCCAAGATTATTACCAGGGAATGCAATAGCAGATGTTATAAAGAGAGAAGTAGCCAATAAAATGGGACTGAAAAAACAAATTCCAGTGATGTTGGGGGTATATGATGGTGGAGCTATGATCCTGGGAATGGGTGGCTTTGAAGATAATGCAGTTTGTAACCTAGGAACTACAGCAATGTTTAGATGTGCCTACAGTGAACCTCTACTTGATAAAAGTGGATCCTATAGACTTCAAACATATGCTTTACTCCCACATCTTTGGGCAACAGGTGCTGCAGTAAACAATGCAGGGATTGTTATCGATTGGTTTATAAATAATATAGCAAAGGGCATGAGTTATGAAGATCTAAACAAGGAAGCCATGAAAGTCTCAGTAGGATCAAATGGCCTAATCTGCTTTCCTTTTTTAACTGGAGAAAGGGATCCAAGAATTGGAAGTCTTGCCACAGGAAGTTTCTTTGGTTTAAAAACAACTCACTCCATTTCACATATGGCGAGATCAATATTCGAAGGAATTGGTTATAGTTTAAATCTCCTAAAAACAGCACTAGAAGAAAATAATGTTCATTTAAAATATTTAACTGTAGGAGGATCTGGTAGCAAAAGCGAGGTTTGGCCACAAATATTAGCAGACATATTTAATATGCCCGTAACTAAATCTCTTACAGAAAACGCAACTTTAATAGGTGAAGCAATGCTCGCTTTTACTGAAATTGGTCTCTTTAAGAATCTTAAAGAAGCAGGTAAGATTTTTATAAAAAAAGGAGATAGTTATCAACCCAATCCTGTAAATGTAAAAAAGTATGAATCTTTTTATGAATTCTTTAGTGAAATGATTACTTGCTATCATGACAAATATATTAAGTACAGTATTATTTCAAAAGATTAAATCTTTCTGTAACAAAATCCTTTAAAATAAAGCTATTAATATTGTATTATAATAATAAGAGGAGAAGATAATTTCTCCTCATTTTTTAAATCTCATACTTATTACTAAAATCTACACTAAAAAATAATTAAAGGATGTGAACTATATTGAATGTACTAATTAAAAAGTTCAGGGAAGCCATATTCTCTGTAATTCCCATTACTATTATCGTGTTGATCCTGAATTTTACAATTGTTCCTTTAGGTACAACATCCTTAATTAAATTCCTAATTGGAGTTGTTTTGATTATTTTTGGCCTATTTATTTTTCTAATTGGAGTAGATATAGCAATTATTCCGATGGGAGATATGCTTGGCTCAACCATCTTAGGCACAAACAGTATATGGAAAATCATATTAATATGCTTATTATTTGGATTCAGTATCTCGGTAGTTGAACCTGTTTTACATATTGTATCAGGTCAAATAGATTATGTTACTGCAGGGGCAATTTCAAAATCACTTATCATCATTTCAGTTTCAATTGGAGTTGGTACTTTAATTACGTTAGGTGTTATTAGACCTATGTTTAATATCCCTCTAAGGCTGTGCTTGACTATTATTTATTCTATAATACTGGTACTTGCATTGATTGCTCCTCCTGAATTTATTTCTATTTCTTTTGACGCTCCCGGGGCTACAACAGGAGTCCTAACTGTACCTTTTATTTCATCACTTGCCATTGGACTGTTTTCAAGAAGGGTGGGGAAAGAATCTGAAGAAGATAGTTTTGGCTTAGTTGGTATTACAACAAGCGGTGCAGTTATCGCCTTGCTTATTATGAGTATTTTCGTACGAAACACAGATTTGTCAAATACTATCAATCATTACACCAGTAATAGCATTACTTCCAGTTCTATTGTAGGCAGTTTTTTTAAACTGGTTCCATCAATCATGCTTGAAACGTTGTTAGCTTTGTTACCAATAGTAATAATATTCTTAGTTTTTCAAGTTATCTCCTTCAAATTATCCAAAAATTCTTTTTTAAATATAATAAAAGGTTTTGTTCATACATTCATAGGTGCAGTATTATTTCTAACAGGTGCTAACGGAGGATTTATGGATGTAGGTATCACAATCGGAGGTGCGCTTACTTCCTTCGAGAATAAAATCGTTGTGATACTCTTTGGATTCATTTTAGGCGCAGTCGCAATTCTTGCTGAACCATCTGTTTATGTAATTTCGAAACAAATAGAAGAAGTAACTAGCGGTTATATAAAAGGTTCACTTATTATATCAGCTTTTTCTATTGGTGTAGGATTTGCAGTTGCACTTTCTTTGATTAGAACTATTGTACCTGGCTTTAAATTGTGGTATTATTTATTACCAGGATATGCCCTGGCGGTAATACTAAGTTACTTTGTACCTAACTTGTTTGTAGGAATTGCGTTTGATTCTGGAGGCGTGGCAACGGGACTTATGGCCGCTACTTTTATTTTAGCTTTTGCACAAGGCGCTGCAGGGGTTGTAGAAGGATCAAATGCTTTAGTTGATGGGTTTGGAACTATCTCAATAATTGCTTTAATGCCAGTCCTAACGTTACTAATATTTGGACTAATTTTCAAAGTCAAAAGCTCCAAAGGAGGAACTCAAAAAGATGAACAATAATACAAAAAGTTATGAACTAATATATGTAATCTTGAATTTTGGAATGGGAAGTAAGGTTTATAAATACGCCCGAGAACTTGGAATAAAAAGAGGAATAATCATTCTTGGAAAAGGAACAGTAAAAAGTCCTATTTTAGAATTCTTAGGTATAACTGATGTAAGAAAAGAAATAATACTCATGGTTTGTGAAAGCTCAAAAATAAAAGAAATAGTTCCTAAAATAGTTGATATCTTTCATATTGACAAACCAAATAAGGGTATACTATTCACTGTTCCAATTAAAGATTTTTATGATTTACAAAGTAAAGATAAAAAATACGTTTCAGCAGAAGTAAAGACAAATGGAGGTGCCAAAAATACTATGTATGATGTAATATTTGTTGTTGTTGATAAAGGAAAGGCAGAATTTGTAGTAGAAGTAGCAAATGAAGCGGGGGCAAAAGGTGGCACAATTATTAATGCGAGAGGCGCTAGTGAATATGAGATAGAAAAAATATTTTCTATGGAGATTGAACCTGAAAAAGACGTAGTCTTAATAATAGTGAAGAAAGAATTAACAGAGACAGTTGTCAATTCTATTAGAGATAAATTAGATATCGAAAAAGAAGGTGCAGGAATAATATTTGTTCAAGAAGTAGATCAAGCTTACGGTTTAATCTAATAATTAGTGAAAAAAGGATGGGGGTTACAATTGTTCGAGCATGTGGCAACCAAGAGCTGTCAGGCTTATGTTGCTGACTCGCGTACCCATCCCATCCATATCTTTATCAAGCGAATTCTAAATTCATACCTTTTTTATAGGATGTCTTATAACAGTTTTTAACCTTTCTGGAGCAACCTTTCTAACATCACTAAGATAAATTTCGTGATGAAACCTCTTCTCTGTAATATCAAGCTCATATCCTTCTTTTCTCATATATTCATGCATAAGTTGAATAGTCGCAGGTTCGTCATCATAGGGTCCTATGTGCATACACTGTACACATAAGCCTTCTTCATAAGTCAAAAACTCAACTTTGGAAAAATCTTTTTTCTTTTTCTTTGAAGTTTCTGCTACCGCCCAATCAAAATCTTCTTTTTTCACAAAATCCGGTAAACGAATTATAGAAATAAACTTAAAATTCTCTTTATGCGCATAATAAATTCCTTTAGCATTTTCCTGCCACCAAAATCCCTCCAAAGGAGGTACGACATAGTCAAAATATCCTTCTATCTGGTAGTCTCCCATCTTACTCATTTTTATAGTAAAGGCAATGCCATAAAGTAAACTTATTGATTCTTTGTATTCACTGCCTTCCAAATTAGGATTACCCGAACCACGAACTGCAATATAGTTCATAGTTGGGACATCTACAATACTTGGTTTATTCTTTGGCATATAAAACTCTTTGTATTCCTTTTTATAATTATTGGCGAAATTCAGTTTGTTCTAAAGAGATAAAATATTTGTTAAATCTATCTCCAGCTTCTAGAATTAAAGCAAGTTTTAAAAGTGTAATTTTTAAGAGGTTAATATGCTCTTTTTGTGCAATTTCTAATGTCCTTTCTTCAACCTCTATTGCATCTAGGTATCTTCCAATATTTTTTAACTTGAACATCTCATTTATGATTAACTTCACTTCTTCTGTAATATTAATGTATAACGCTAAAAGCCTTTCTCCTTGTTCAATCCAGTCATTTGTAAATAGAATATTGAAGGGGTTGAAGTAATTATAGCCTGGAAAATATTGTTGTCTTTCATTAATTTTATAAGATTATTCAAACGTTGTTCTTTAATTTTGTTCTCCTTATTTTTAAAGGGTTGTTTTGTCGAAATGAGGCTCTCCTTTAAGACTACTATACTTGTCAATATTACTAGATAGAATTTATATCAAATACAATTATCTAATATCTAAAATTTGTATAAAAATAAAAATTTATATAGCTTATACTAAAAGTTAAATGATATTTACTTTTAGGTTTTCAAAGTTACTTTTCTTTGTACAATATCTTTTTTGGTTGAAAATATTTAATTTTTGAAGTATAATTCAAATGGTTTTTATGTGGCTAATGTTATTATAATAAACGAATATGTTCCCTCTTTCTATATCATAATCACATATTTTTTAATAGTACCTTCTTCTGTTTTTTTCAAGGCTTCTAAGTTTTTTTCTTATATATTTTTTTGTTTTTTATATACTTCTTTCCTAGTTAAGCTGTAGTTTTGTTAAATTTATTAATTTTAATAAATATCTAAGTTGATTATCACTATACTATAAAAAATCAAGTATTAATTTACAGACCATCCTACATTTAATAATCTGATAATATGACTATTTTTTTTGTAGTCAAGTAAATATAGTTTTTACTTTATTTGATAAAACTTGTACTGGAGGTAATAAAAATGATCGTTGAAGAACTTGAAAAACTTCTCGAAGAGAAAAAGTATATAGAATTTAAGGAAAAAATTCAAGACATGCCACCTCAAGATGTAGCAGAATTATTGGAGGAGCTCGAGTCAACCCAGACAATCATTGCTTTTAGACTCCTCCCAAAAGAAAAAGCTGCAGATGTTTTTTCTTATCTTCCATCGGAATTACAAGCTAAAATATCCCTAGCGATTGATGATAAAAAACTTATGGAGATATTAGATGATTTATTTTTTGATGATAAGATAGATTTTTTGGAAGAAATGCCCGCTAATGTCGTTAGTAGAATTCTGAAAAACTCTACTGAAGCAGAACGTAAACTAATTAATCAATTTTTAAAGTATCCTCCAAACTCTGCAGGGAGTTTAATGACAATAGAATTTATCGATCTCAAAAAAGAGAGAACTGTACAAGAAGCCCTTGACAAAATCAGAAGAGAAGGTCAAGATGTTGAAATGGTTTATAATTGTTATGTAACCGATTCAAAAAGAAAATTGGAGGGGATAGTTTCCTTAAAAGAGCTTGTATTAGCGCCACCTGATGCAAAAGTAGAAGATATTATGCTTAAAGAAATAATTTATGTTAACACGCATGATGATCAAGAAACTGTTGCTCAAATCTTTAGAAAATATGATTTAATTGTTGTTCCAGTCGTAGATAGTGAAAAAAGGTTAGTAGGGATAATAACAGTTGATGACATCTTAGATGCGATTGAAGAAGAAACCACAGAAGATATTCATCACATCGGAGGTATGTCACCCAGTGATAAACCTTATATGATCACTAGTCCTTTTACCTTGGCAAAAAAAAGATTTTGGTGGCTTTTAATATTAATGATCTCTGGAACTATAAGTGCATACATAATTAGTAAATATGAAGCCGCCCTTCAACAAGTAGTTGGATTAATTGCTTTTATTCCCATTTTAATGGATACTACAGGTAATGCCGGCTCTCAATCTTCTGCAATGGTGATAAGAAGTTTAACATTAGGTGAAATTAAATACAAAGATATACTTAAAGTCATTTGGAAAGAAATACAGATAAGTGTAATCATTGTTATTGGGTTAGCTTTGGTTAACTTTTTAAAAATTTATTTTTTAGAGGGTTATCCTGCAGAAATAGCGTTTACAGTTTCTATTGCTTTAATGTCTGCAGTTTGTGTTGCTAATGTAATAGGTGGAGCTTTACCTATTATTGCCCAATTACTACATATTGATCCGACTGTAATGGCTGGTCCATTAATCACAACTATTGTAGATTCACTTTCTTTAACTATTTATTTTGCCTTAGCCACCCATTTATTAAATATTTCCGTTTAGTAACATCAAGTAATTAAATAAAAGCTGCTTGATTTATCAAGCAGCTTTTATTCATTATTACAAAAATTATTAATTTACTTCTTTAACTTTAAACCACCAATCAAAATCCTCTTGATCAGATGCTTTCCTTTCCATTGCATCTTTATATGTTGCGGCAGAAACAATTATCGCTTTATCTCCTAAGATAGAATTTTCTAGCCAGTTGCCTGAAAAAGCCGCATGATATTTATCTGCAAGTTGTAAAGTACCATTCATATCACGAATACAATGATTTATTAGTAAATGGAGGATTTGAATACAAAACACCATCCGGGATTCAACTAACAGGAAGATTTGCTACTGAAAATGTGGAAAGGTTAGAATTTGACGAATTTAAAGATATCTCAGACAAAACGAAAAGTTATTTCAGTATGAAGATTGTTGTTGATTTTTAATGATTTTTAAAAGAAACTAACTATAAACAAGTGTATTTTTACTATGAACATAAATTAGTAAAAGTATCAAAAAGTGAAGAGGGATTAAAGTGAGTAAGAAAAAGTTGACTATTTTGACGATTATAACGGTGTTGGTTTTAGCTTTAGTGGGTTGTGCCACTGTTGAAACCCGCAATTATACTCTAAAAGTTGAGGTAAGTCTGGGTGATTCTGTGAAAGTGGGAGATGAAGAGGTAGGGCCAGAAGAAACTAAAGAATTTCAAATTGAAGTCAACACAGAAGTTGTTCTTGAAGTAGTTCCAGAAGAAAGCTATGTATTTGATAAATGGGTAGGGACTAATAAAGACGATGTAAAAGGTACAACAGAAGAAAACAAATACAAAATCAAGATGAATGGCAACAAAGAGATTAAAGCAGTCTTTAAAGGTGAAGAGGAAGAAATTGAAACTTTACCTGAGTTACCTGCAGGAGCCGTGACGATTCTTGCACCAGTTATAGAAGATATAGGATGGGAAAAAGATGGAATGACAAACCAAGCCATTGTTGAATTAGAGTTTGATGAACAGAAAAATGCCGTGAAAGTGACTTATGAAATGCAGAATGAGGGACAAGTTGCTGTTAGTTATGAAAATTTGGACGCTAATCCACCTAAAACAAAATTTTATTTGGAGATTTTTGTAGATGAAGAAGCAGAATTCAACTGGTTTAGAGCTTTTATGCAAACCAAAAAAGATGAGAATAATTACCCAATGTATCCAAGTGAGTGGCCATATGTTGACAGGGACAAAAGAAATGAATGGCAAACTTTAGAAATTGATATGACAGGTGTTGACGAAGGTGAACAGATATACAAATGGGGCTTTCATTTAGGAGCAGATGCAGATGCTACTGGTACATTTTGGGTGGGAAGAATTTACTATATTGGTGATTGATCATTAAGTTTTTCTTTAATTTTTAACTTTACTTTTATGAAAGCTGGTTATTTTAACCGGCTTTCAATATTCATATTAGGTTGACATGTTTTTAATATATTTCGTAAAACTTAGATATATATAATACTTATTATCAATTTAAATTTTTATGTAAAATTGTAGATATTTTATAATATAATTAATAAGGTAGTACATAATTAAAGATATCTCTGTTATAATCAATCAAAACTGTTTTCTTATATAAACAAAAAATTTAGGAATGTTAGAAGAATTATTCTGAATATTATCGAATTTTCTTAAAGAATGTAACTAAATTTTGCATATTTTCAGGAAATCATGTTAATCATTCGTGAGTAAAGAAAATTTCTTGATATTTTTCAACAATGAGGGGGGATGGAAAATGTCCAAAAAGCTAGTTATCTGTATTTCGACAGTCTTATTAATCATTGCCTTTATCGTAATGCGTTATATGATCATGGTTGGAAGTATCTTGTTTATAGTAGGTATAGTAGGTAATATCTTTGCAATCTTTTTCTCAGACAAAGATAAAGAAAAAGATATACAACTGATATACAACAAGATAAAAAGCAAAGATCTTTTAGAAGACGAATCAGCAAAAATTCTAGAAAAAGAAAATTCAAAGCTCTATTATCTCTTTAATGAATTTACTAAAATTATCAGAGATTTCAAATCTTCTATAGAAGAAATGATAAATCTTTCCAAAGTTGTAACAGAAACTGCAAATGAATCTTCTCTGCTTTCTCAAAACCTTATCGATATCAATAATTTTATAGTTGAAGGCGCAGAAAGACAAGCAATAGATGATGAAAATGTTACAAAAGATCTCGTAGAATTAACTAACAATTTTGATAAAATGCTTAACAATATTAATGAGATAGAAAATGAAATCAACAAACTTAAAGAAAAAAGTGATATTGGTATATCAAATATATCATTATCGATGAAAGAAAGCGAAGAAATTCAAAGGGCCTTTTCTGAAACTATTCAAATTGAACAAGCTCTAAAAGATAGTGTAAATAATGCGTATAAAGTTATAACTACTATCGATTCACTAGCAGAGAGAATCAATTTAGTTTCGCTCAATGCGGCTATAGAGGCTGCAAGAGCAGGAGAAGCTGGTAGAGGTTTTTCTGTTGTTGCAGAAGAGATTAGAAATTTAGCAGAGCAAAGTAACAACCTTGTTCAAGAGATAGGAGTAACTTTGAAATTAGTTAATGAAAAAGTTGATTCTACCATTGAATTAATAAATCATCTAGACGAAAAAGCTAATTCTCAACTCGATGTAAACAAAAAGGTTCACGACACTTTTAAAGAGATATACTTTGCAATAGCTGATTCAATAAATCAGCTCTTAGTACTAAAGGAAAGTGTTTTAGAATTGGGCGATATAAAAGACTCTGTAATTAGCTTCATAACCAGTATTGCTTCGCTCTCCCAGGAATTTGCTGCATCTACCGAAGAAGCCCAATCGATTAGTGAAATGCAAAAAGAATCCAACCGTGTTCTTTTTGATCTTGCTGAAAGATTAATGAAAGCCATTCAAGTAGTTAGTACTGAGATTAGCGATTACAACATAGAAATTCATGAAAAGAAAGTAAAAAAGATAGGTTTCGTTCATCTGCTACCCCAGGATCATCCTTTTATTTTCGAAATGATTAAAAATGGCCAAAAAACAGCTGAAAGATATGGATATGAATTTTTGGTTAATTGCCCTGAAGCGGGAGCTCAGAGATTTGAAGCTCAATTAGAAAAGATAAGAGAACTTGAAAGAAAAGGAATCAACTATTTAATATTAACCCCTGCTGACAGCGAACGTTTTGTCCCCCTAATCAACGAATTAGACGAAAAAGGTATTAAAACTATATGTGTTGATTCTGACTGCCACAACAGCAGGAGATTAAGTTTTATTGGCACAGATAACTATACAGCTGGAATAAAAATGGGTCAAGTAATAGCTAAACATCTAAAAAACAAAGATAAAGGCGATGTAATTATCAGTATGCCAGACAAAAATCGAGCAAATATAGTTGATCGTCTAAAAGGAATAGAGGATGAACTAAAGAAATACAATACAATAAAAATAGTTGATATGGATTATGGAAAGGTAAACACAGCTGAAAGAATTAAAAATTTAGAAGAGCTCATTAGAAAATACCCACATTTTGATCTTATGGCAGGACTTGATGCTCAGTTTTGTGAAATAGTTGAAGTGCTTAGAAGAAAAATAAATTTGAAAGATAAGATTTTTATCGGTTTTGATAACATACCCAAAAACATTGAACTTCTTGAAAAAGGCGTTGTTGATGCAATAGTAGCCCAACGTCAAGAACTGTTTATCAATATTGCAATAAGAAAAATACATAGTTACGAAGAAGGAAAACCGGAAATTGACATTGAGCTGTTAGATACCTACGAAATCAATAAAATTAATGTAAATGCACTACTAGCATTAAAAAAAGAACGATAAATATTGGTTTTTAACAAAATAATTTTACAAATTCATTCAAAGGAAGAGGTTTACTAAAATAATAACCTTGTATTTCGTAACGTCCTCTTGATTGAAGAAACAACAATGGTTCCTTATTTTCGACTCCTTCTGCGATAACTTAGAACCCTAAGAATTGTGACGTAGAAATTATGATAGATACAAGCCTTTTAGAAGAATCGCTCTTTAAAAGATCATCAATAAAACTTTTATCAATGTTTTAAATTATATTTTAGGAAGAAAATCTTCATCTTTCACAACGGACCTAGTTGAGCGTATCTCCCTGTTCTTGCTATTTATACTGAAGGAAAAAGGTAAGGGTGACGCCCTTTAACCCTTTTAAATAGACTTTTTTCTAATGTTTTGTTATTTTTCTGTTGTGCTCGTCAAAGACTGTAATGTTATACTCTACTCTAAATCCTGGCACGTTTGGAGATACAAAAATTTTCAAATCATAACTCTTGTTGTTTAATATATTTAAAGTATATAGTTACTTAGCCCAACCCGCAGTCAATCCGCTTACAAGGTAATCTTTAAAAATTATAGCAATTACTAATGGAATTATCGAGCCTATCACTCCAGCGGTACACATCATTCCATAATCGACTCCTCCTTGGGTACTGAACTCGGTAATTGCTACAGGAATTGTTTTAGAATTTGATCCTGTTAATATCAACGCGAAAAAGAATTCATTCCAGGTTGTAATAAAAGAATATAGACCGGTAGCAAAAAGAGCCGGTGTAACTAGCGGAATAATAATTCTAAACAAGATTTGAAAAGTTGTTGCTCCATCTATTATGGCAGCTTCTTCTATTTCTTGAGGAATACTTATAAAATAGTTTTTTAGTATCCAAATTGCAACAGGCATTATAAAACCTGTGTAAACAAGAATCAAGCCAACCTTAGTGTCAAGAAGATTCAAAGAGCTCATAAAAAGATAAATGGGAATCGCGATAGCTGCCCCAGGAAGCATCTGGGTAAATAAAATACCGAGGACCATCGATTTTTTGCCTTTAAACTTAAATCTTGCATAACAATAAGCTGCGAGAGTTCCGAAAAACATTGTCAAGATTGTAGAAATTGTCGCAACTATGAGACTATTAAAAAAAGCTGTTCTAAATCTTGCTCCTTCTACTTTATTTATGAGCACTTCATATCTTTTTAAGGTGGGATTAGAAGGAAACCATTTACGAGAACCGCTTATTAATTCAATCTCTGGTGAAATACTTGAGATAAACATCCAAAGGAATGGCCCCAAAATATATAAAGTTAAAACCACCGCAGAAAGATAAATTAGTACTTTGAAAAGTGTGTTTTTCTTACGTTTTCTAATCAAGGTCATTCCTCCTCTGTAAGAATAAATTTATAGAATAATAAAGTTATAACTAATATAATGATAGTTAGAACAAGAGAAAGAGTTGCACCATATCCAAAATCTAGATGACTAAAGGTTGTTTGATAAATATAAAAATTTAAGAGATTCGTTCCCTGCGAAGGTCCTCCTTGAGTTAGTGCGTAGATAAGATCAAAACTTTTAAAAGCCCAGATAGTTCTTAAAGATAAAGCAACAAAGGTGACAGGTTTCAAGAGAGGAAGAGTGATACGACAAAATTTCACCCAACTATTTGCACCTTCTATTTCAGCAGCTTCGTAGTAGTCTATAGGAATTGCCTGCAACCCGGCTAAAAACAAAATAGCGATAAAAGGTGTCTCTTTCCAAACATCAGCAAAAATCATCATATTTAGCGCCAGGAAAGGTTTCCCTAACCATTGGATATTCTTCTCAATGATGCCTATTTGAAGTAGTAACTTATTAAGAACACCAAACTCACTGTTATATATCCATTTCCACATAATGCCATTTACAACCCAGGGAACTGCCCATGGTACCATAAGAATCACGCGCAAAAACTTCCTACCTTTGAAATCCTGATTTAATAGATGAGCTATCAACATTCCTAGACTTAGCTCAATTGTTACAGCTACAACAACGAAATAAAGAGTAATTTTCAATGAAGACCAAAAAACACTGTCTTGAAATAATTTTATATAATTTTTGAAGCCTACAAAAGGATGGTAAGGAAGTAGAATATTATAATGATGAAGGCTAATGAAAATACTATAAAAAATTGGTACCGCAAATACAAAAATTATAAAGAGAAAACTTGGTAACAACAAGGTTATTAGATTTTTTCTGGAAAGGTTTTTCATCTATGCTTATCTCTCCTTTTAAAATAACCAGCAGAGAAAACTCTGCCGGTTACCAGTGCTCATGAGTTCATCAAAAATATGCTTCGGAGTGCTCAATTTCATTCATACTGAGATTTAATATCAATAGCCTGTCTAGCTGCCCAATCTAGAGCTTCTTTAGGAGTTTTTTTGCCTGAAATGGCATCTTGTACGGCTGTAGCTAGTGTTCTTCTGAAAGGATCTAACCATACTACATCGGGTCCAAAACTACCCACTTCAACTTGAGCAACCAATTCACCATAAACCGGCCACGCTTTATTTATAGCTTCTAACCTTGAACCTTCGAATAAGCTATTTCTAGTTGGAAGATTAAATCCCGATATTGCATGCATCATTTGAGCTTCTGTACCAGTGAGAAGTTTTACAAGCTCAACAGCTTCTTCTTTATGCTGTGAGGCTTTCGTTATACCAAAAGCTCCTCCATAAATAAGACCGCCTGTTTCAGAATTTTTTCCTCCAGGAATCATTCTAACTTTAGCATAATCTGTAACTGTTGAAGCTTCAGGCAGCATTGCTTGATTAGCAGACCAAGTGGAATTTAGCATAAAAGCACTTTTTCCTGCTTGGAAAATCTTCAAGGTTTCGTAATCGTCAAGAGAAACTCCTGCTGGGTTAAATACTCCTTGATTAACTCCCTCAACCAAGAGTTCCAAGGCTTCTACACCAATTCCAGTGTTGAATACTGGGTTAAGATTTTCGTCGAAAAACTGACCTCCCATTGCTAACAGAATTGTTCCATAATTAAAATAGTAATTACCAGGATATTTACAACTTGGTGTAAAGGCGTATTCGGCATTACTTTTTTCGACAATTGCCTTACTTGCATTAAGGACATCTTGCCAAGTGGATAAGTTCTCAGAATTCACATTTGCATCTTGTAAATACTTTTCATTATACACAAAATGAGCACTACCACTGTACCAGGGAACTCCAATCCATTGACCTTCGTGAGAATAATAATCTACAAAACTCTTTAAAAATTCGTTTTTTTCATCTTCGGTGAACCATTCGTTTAAATCAACAAATTGTCCCATTGTAGCGAATCTTGATTTTTCTGCAGAAGGTATAAAAATGATGTCGTACCCTCCACCTTTATTCATTAAAGCTGTTGTTGTTTTGATACTTATCTGATCCCAGCCAATATAGTCCACTACAACCTTAACACCTGTTAGTTTTTCAAATTCTTTTGTATATAGTTCTATAACTCCACCTTCATCGGGTCTAACCAAAATTTTTAAAGTTACAGCTCCCATAGAGAAACAAAATGTCAAAACAAGAATTAAAGTGAGAAACAGTGTTTTTTTCATATTTATCCTCCTCCTATAATAATAATTGAATAACACTTAATTCAAAGATACAGAAACATTTATTTTCCTTATGTGATAAATAAGTTTCTCTGTTTCTTCATTGAGCAGGATTAAGACAATTATCCAAGAAATTCGAGAAATGAATTGAAATTGTACTCCCCTGCTCCTGAAATTATGTCTCTAAATTTAAGGGTATTTACAAAGTTAACAAGAGTATTTCCTGAATGAGATGTTAGAATTTTTTGGTTATTTACAGTTTATTTTTGATCTTTTTACAAACTTTTTGGGAAAAAATTTTTGAATAGAATAGAGGTCTGACTATTATCATTATTGGGGGAATATCAATAAGCTAAATTCCGCACGGACACTTTTCAGGAACTTTAGAGATGAAGATAATCAAAAAAGTTTTGATTTTAAAAGGGTTACTGGACAGGACCCCTTCCCTTCTTTTCCGGTACAAGTACCAAATATATTAGAGAAATTAGTAGTTAATGAGAGATAGAGTAAAGGAGGGATCTTTTAAAAATCTAAAATCTGTATAAAATTTATATTTTAGAATTTCTAAAGTGGCTTTGTGGTTACTTTTTGTAGAGGAAATAAAACATTTAACTAATGTTTTGTTATTTTTCTGTTGTGCTCGTCAAAGACTGTAATGTTATACTCTACTCCAAATCCTGGCACGTTTGGAGATACAAAAATTTTCAAATCATAACTCTTGTTGTTTAATATAGTTGCAGTTTCTACCAATAGTGACTGAGTGATAGCGATAGTAGCAATTGAAGATGTAGCTCCAACTTTTTCATTTCTACCTTCTAAAGGTACGATAGCGTCTTCATGCGGAACACAATTGTCTATCAGGACGTCTGCAATGTCTGAAAGTTTTTTACCAGAAGAATGGGTTGCCTTTGCCCTCTTTTGATTTTCTAAAGAAGTAATCGCCACAACCTTTGCACCTACTTCTTTTCCATATAATGCAGCCTCAACGGGTGCAGCATTTACCCCTCCGTGAGAATATACAATCATAACGTCGCCTTTTCTTATTGGTTGATATCTCAAATATGCATCTTTAACGTATCCTTCTTTTCTTTCTATAATAAGAAGACCAGGAGCACTTGCAGGACCTGTCGGACTAAACCACATAAGTCTAGGATCTGTGAGTGCGTTTAAACCAATAAAACTACCATATCTTGGGAAAGCATCCAACGCAGGAATTACGGAATGTCCGCTACCAAAAAGATGAACAAATCCACCGTTGTAAATACAATCTACCATTATCTTACTCACTTTTTCAATTGCTTCGTTTTCCTTTTTAATGTTGTTAATTATTCCTTCTACACCCTCTAAATATTTTTCAAAATACAACCTCGTCATCTCCTATTCATATAATTTAATGCGTACTTTCCAATTCCTATTAATTGTGCATCTTCTCCTAAAACAGAGGGAACTATTTCTATATTTTTGATAATGGGACTAAGATATCTTTCCATAATTTCTTCTACCTGGAATTTAAAGATATTCCATCTTTGTCCAACACTTCCTGCCATGATTATTATTTCAGGATCTAAAATGTTAATAATTGTAGCCAAACTTTTTCCTAAAAGAATGGAAACATTTGATATAAACTGTTGTGAGCATTCACCTCCCTTTTCATAATCATTAAAAATATCAAAAGCCCCTTTAACACTCTTTTTACACATTCTTTCGTAATTTTTACTCATATAATATCCAGAAATATTAGATTCAAGCACTCCAACCTTGTTTGAAAAGTCATTTTCTTCTCCTATAGGTATCCAGCCTATTGAACCAGCAGCTCCATGCGCTCCTTTAATAACATGTCCATGAACTTGAATGCCCAGTCCAACGCCGGTTCCAATAATGTAATAAGCAGAATTTTTTGAGTTTACTGCTGCACCTTTCCATGTTTCTCCTATTAATCCAGATACTCTGTCATCTAAAATATTAATTTCTAAACCGGTTCTATCTTCTAACTTACCCTTTAAAGGGTATGGATCACCTCCAAAGGCATTTGGAAGCCATACATAACCTTCATCTAAAACTGCTCCACCAACAGAAACTCCAAAACTGTCGATATCGTTGTACTTTTCGTATATTTTTAGAAAAAGTTTTATTACTTCATCAGGACTTTGAGGCGTATTGAATTTTGCTTTGTCTGTTAATATACCTGATTCATTACAAATTGCAGATCTAATATAAGTACCACCAATATCTAAAGTCAATATTTTCACTTCTTTCACTTCCTCAAAATAATTTCTACAGAATATTTGTCGGCTCTAATAACCGATTCAGTGTATTCTACAGGTATGTCAGAAACATCATAACCAACTCGCTCTACAATAAATCCCGCAAAAGGTGGTTTTACCTTTAAGAGCTTACATTCGTGATTGTCTAAAATAGTGGCATAATACTTTTCTTCTGCTTTAACAATATTTAGCCCATATCGAGTTTCAAGTAGGTTGTATAATGATTGAGTTAGAGAGTTGTTGAAGAAATCAGGGGCAAGTTTTTCTAGGGTATAGAATGTTTGAATACCTATCGGTTCATCTTGTGCATATCTTATTCTTTTAACCATTATTACAGGAGTTCCAATCTCTACAGCTAAAGCTTCTGCTATCTTTTTATTTGCTTCAATGATTCCATTTTCTAACACTACTGATTTTGGTTCAAGTCCCTTTGATTTCATTTCTTCCGAAAAGCTTGTTAGTTTTCTAGGCCCCTGTTTTATTCGATTATCAACAACAAAGGTACCAATCCCTTGCCTTTTTACCAAAAATCCCTCTTGAACAAGCAGCGCAACTGCCTGTCTGACTACTGATTTACTTACCCCAAAGGTCTCAGAAAGCTCATCTTCCGTTGGTATCTTGTCACCTGGTTGAAAAACACCTAGAAGAATATTTTTTCGTATGATTTCTTTTAATTGATGGTATAAAGGTTCTTTAGAAGAGTAATTTAATTTTCCATTCAAATGCATCCTTTTCAAGACTCCTTTTCATAATATTCATACTAATCATTATAATGATTATAATATTTAAAAAATTAAAAAGCAAATGACAATTTTTGAGATAAACCAAGGGATTTTGTTCTACTTAACAATAAATCCTTTTAATGACCTTTATCACAGTGTAATTGATTATTTTTATGATTTTTTAATTATTAACATAAAACAAACTTATTTTATTACTGGAAATACCTGACAAATAATAAAAAACCCCTCTAAAAAGAGAGGAGATTTTAAGTTTAATTTAGATATTAAAGCTAAATCTCATGTACATCTATTATGTCCATTATAACATCAAATTCATTTCTTGACAAACCTTTGTCAAGATATTCCACCTCACCTACTTGATTGTCATATGGATCGGATCTTAAGAATCTCTTTTCAGGTAAGATATCATAGTGAAATTCTGAATTAGCAACCATCCTAAAGGGATCTAGATTACCAAAATAGAAGTTCCATATTCTTTCATTTTTAGCCCTGTAAGCGCTGCCTCCAAAAGAAAGATCTGCAAATAACCATCCATATGGTTCAATATAAAACTGCGCCCAATCGTGAGGACCGACACCATATGGAGTTACGTACAAACCCGATTGCCATTTTGCAGGAATTCCTACAATTCTACACAAAGTTATAAATAAAAGTGCTTGAACACCGCAATCTCCTTTCAAATTGTATGCACCATATTCTGGAATATTTACAATTGAGACATAAGGTCTGACATAAGAATACTGAACATTTTGAGTTATATAATCATAAATCTTTCTAGCCTTGAGTAAAGGATTTTTCTCATCCTTAACTATTTCTGTTGCCAAATCTATCAAGAACGGAGAAAAGTTAATTTGAGGTAGCCATTCATTTGTATGAAATTTGGGCTGCCTTTTAAGCACTTTATTAAAATCAGGATTTACATATTTTACATGATTTTCGTATGAATATTCAACCGTAAAACTTTCGTTTTCTTTTAATTGTTCTTCAAAGAATATTGTTCGTTGGGGATATGTTTCTGGAGAGATAAATTTTGCAGTCTGAGAGGTGTTGAGTATTTTAATGTTGCTAATCTGTTGAGCTTTTTGTGGAATAGGCAAGTGAACCCTCACAGTTTCATTAATTCTGACATGCTCATTTTTTATCTTAATACCAGTTTTGAGATGAATGAAATAGCCTTTTTTGCCTTTTTCAATAATTTCTTTTATAGTGTTGTCTAAGAAGTCCTTTTCAGCTTCATCTTCTTTTTCTTTAATTCTTAGACGATCTTTAATTGTTGGATGCACTTTTATAATATTGTCTAAAAATCGTCTACCGAACATCTCTCTTCCTTCAATGTATATCCAGTCTGCATAACGCTGGTCTTTCAATTCCTGTAATTCTTGCCTTGTAAAATCCTCAATTTTTTCCTGTGCAAGATCTAAAGCTTCTTCGAAAGTATATATGTATTCATTTTTAAGAACATCGATTCTGTACTTTTCAAAGTTTAACCGTTGCTTCAACACATTTGAAATGTTTCTAGCTAAGTAAATATCAATCAATCTACTTGCTTCTTCAAATTTTCCACAATATATTAAATTATTAACATCTTCGGGCAAATCAGCTGTCAAAAAATCTAAATCGTTCAAAAGTGTTCTCCTCCTTTAATTTGAATACACAAACTATTTTTAACTTTTATTATACTATAGCCCTAATCACAATAATGTATTGAATTTAAAATCAACATCCATTTGCAATTGGCAAAATACAGAAGACCACAACTTTTTTATTCCATGTTTATTTTACTATACACTTTTCATTTTACCTAATTATTTTAAACATGCATAATATAATAGAAATTTGATATAATAAAATGTATGTGTTTAAAGAAAATTGAGGTAGATTATAGAAAGTAGAGGAACCAATGAAGGTAACTATCCTTTACGATAACGCTGTATATAACAAAGACTTGGAACTTAATTGGGGATTTTCAGTTTTGATAGAAAAAGAAGGTGCTCCAAAAGTACTGTTTGATACAGGTAGTAGTGGAAAAATTTTGCTCAACAATATGCGAAAGCTAAGCGTATCACCAAACAGAGTGTTCTCATCCAAAGATGGAGGATATATTAAAAGCTGCTTCTCAATTTGGTGAAGTCTATGGGATTATTGGGGGCCTGCATAGTACCCCCGCTGAATCTTTAGAGGGATTCAAACTAATTTGTGCTACTCATTGTACAGAACAGAAAGATCAAATAAAACAAATATATCCTAATGCATATCTTGAAGGTGGAGCAGGAAGAATAATTGAGATATAATCGGTAATTATTAAAAACAAGGGCTAATTGTTTCCGTTGATATATTATTACTAAAAGATAAACCAAAAATTTACATTTATCTAATAATAAGAAAAGAATTATATTTCAAAATAATTTTTATGCTTGAAAACACCATATTTGTCTTCATAATTTTAATTATATCACGCTAAAAAAGTGTTTCTCTCTCCACAAGAATATATTAGTTTAAACATAATGTAAAATAAACCAATTTCATGAAAAATAATATGTTATCATATAAAAGCGACATAGAATAGTTTCAAGGTCATATTTTTGAACTTGGAGGTATATCATCAATGTATCAGCAACTAAATCTAAGTTTCAATCAAAGTCATATATACCAAATAAATGCCAAACCATTTCTAAAATGGGCAGGGGGTAAAGGACAGCTTTTAGAAGATTTAAATAAAAGACTGCCTCCTAAAATATTGAAAGAAGAAAAAATAGTTCGTTATATTGAACCGTTTGTTGGAGGAGGTGCCTTCTTTTTTTTCTTAAGAAGTAATTATTATATCAAAGAAGCAATTCTAATTGATATTAACAAAGAATTAATAGTCGGTTATAAAGTAGTTCAAAACGATGTAGAAAAGCTTATTTCTCGCTTAGAAAAAATCGAATCTAAATTCTTAAAACTTTCACAGGAAGAAAGAAAAGATTTTTTTTATAACGTAAGAAAAAAGTACAATGAGCAAAAAAAATATTTCAACTATGAACAATATGACTCAAGTTGGATAGAAAGAGCTTCATATCTAATATTCTTAAATAAAACATGTTTTAACGGGCTCTTCAGGGTAAATAGTAAAGGCGAATTTAATGTTCCTTTCGGCAAGTATACAAATCCTACTATATGCGACACCTTAAATTTATTAGAAGCTAATAAAGCCTTAAAAAACACTAAAATCATATGTGCAGATTTTGAAGAATCAAAAAAATATGTAGAAAAAAACACATTTATATATCTTGATCCACCTTACAGACCTTTAAACTCAACTTCTTATTTCACATCTTACTCAGAAAATGGTTTTGATGAAAAAGATCAAATCAGATTGGCACAATTTTTTAGAGATGTAGATAAAATGGGAGCTTTTTTAATGCTTAGCAACTCTGATCCTAAAGTTGTTGATGAAAAAGATAACTTTTTTGACAAATTATATTCGGGTTTTAATATTGAGAGAGTTAATGCAAAGAGAACTATAAATAGAGATTCAACTAAACGCGGTACTATAAACGAACTAATTATTAGAAATTATCATTAAATTTAGTTTATAAACACGAGGTGTATTGTGAATCCTATTTATTTTGAGTTTTTTAAAACAACAAACATAGAAGATATTATACTAAATTTTTTAGAGACACTTATAAAAACCAACAGGACTTATAATTTTTTTGTAAACTGGGACAAAATTAGAAAGAATATTGATACTTATAAAATTGAGTTAAATATTTTAAATTCGTTAATTGGAAGCAATCAGTTCGATGAAGACTTAAAAACAATACTTCGTCGTTATCCTGAAGTTATCCCTCTAATCCCAATTCTCCTAGCAATTCGAGATAAAGAACTATCTATAATTGACAATTTTGCTGATATAGATTTCAAAATCATAGATTATGACTTTACTAATAAAAAACTATCCGAAAAAGAAATCGAACAAATCATTGAATTCTTTGATAAAACTGGTCTAAAAAATTTCTTTGTTGAATTAGCTTCTAAAAGTATTCAAGATTATGTTTTAGGGATCGAAGTTGGAATGGATACTAACGCTCGAAAGAACAGAAGTGGACACAGTATGGAACAATTATTAGATCCAATTATTAAAAAGATAGTAACTAAGCATAAAGATAACTTCGAAATAGTAACTCAAAATAATTTTAATTATTTAAAGAAAAAATATGGAATTCCTATTAACTCTAGAATTAAAAACAGAAAAGCCGATTTTATTATAATTAAAAATAAAAATACATTCATAAACATTGAAACTAATTTTTATTCTACACCTGGTTCAAAACCTCAAGAGATTGTTGATTCCTATATTGAAAGGCAAAATGAGTTAAAAGAAAATGGAATTGATTTTATTTGGATTAGTGATGGATATGGTTGGAAGGGCCAAAAAAATCAGCTTTATAAAGCATTTGAAAAAATTGATTACCTTTTAAATCTTCATTTTGTACGTGAAGGATTATTGGAAGAAATTCTATGGAAGATATAAATTTTAAAAAAGAATATACAACTATTTAGTCCTTTCCTGAGAGAGAAAAGAGGATTTATCTAATATTTCAATTTAAAAGATTTCATAATAGAGCTTGAAAAAGGAGCTTTAGGATTCTAAAGAGTCCTATATAATAAATTTATCTTAAAAGAAGACATTATTAAAGTTCAACACCTTATTGGAAAAAATCAAGCTGAAAAAGGCAATTTTTACTTAATCATGTACGAACATTTATTCGCGTTTAGAAAACCTAATGATAAAGAAGGCTATAACAAATTAAAATATAGTATTTGGCAAGAATAGTTCTTATGATTTTAAAATTATGAAAAAGCGAATATGGAATAATTTAAAAAGTAACTTATCAACACTTATTAGAAAAACAAGAGACGCCCTACACGGGCGTCTCTACTATTATTTATTCAATACTTCTAGTAACTTATGCAGCATTTCGTCGGTGAAGTTTCCTTTACTGAAACTGACTAATCCTCTTAGTGGCATATCTATAATCCATTTTATCACATTGTTCACATCTTCTTTTTCCCTACCAGGTTCTTTTATCTTTTCTAGTATACTATCTACTAAATCTAAAATTATTTTTTCTGTTTTTGAGTCTTCCAACAAATCTCTTACAAGCGAATTCCTATCGTATTTTTTCTTGATAGTAACCGTT
Organism: Petrotoga sp. 9PWA.NaAc.5.4; assembly: GCF_002895485.1. Taxonomy (NCBI): domain Bacteria; kingdom Thermotogati; phylum Thermotogota; class Thermotogae; order Petrotogales; family Petrotogaceae; genus Petrotoga; species Petrotoga sp. 9PWA.NaAc.5.4. Next base: position 44,155 of record NZ_AZRK01000012.1, on the reverse strand, counting down.
GAATTCAGTTTAACTGTTTCTTTTAATTCTATATCTTTTGATGATCTACCTACCAGTACCTCAAACTCTCCACTTTCTACATGCCAATCTTTTATTTCTGTGTTGTAATATGCAAAAGCTCTTTTGTCTAAAGTGAATGTTACTGTCTTTTCTTCTCCTGGCTCTAATTCTATCTTTTCAAATCCTTTTAATTCTTTTTCGGGTCTGTTTAATGTGCTTTCTATATCTTTTACGTATAGTTGTACTATCTCTTTGCCTTTTACTTTTCCTGTGTTTTTTACTTTAACTTTTACCTCTATTGTTTCTTTGTCTGTTATTTCTTTTTTGTCTACAGTTATATCTGTGTATTCAAACGTTGTATAACTTAGTCCATATCCAAATGGGAATAGTGGTTCTATCTCTTTTTTGTCGTAGTATCTGTATCCTACAAAGACTCCTTCTCTATACTCTACTTTGTTTCCTTCTCCAGGAAAGTTTAAGTATGATGGGTTATGACTTAGTTTCTTTGGGAAGGTTTCTGCTAGTTTTCCACTTGGGTTTACTTCTCCAAAGAGTATGTCTGCTACCGCTCCAGCTCCAGCTTGGCCTCCTAGATAACTTTCTATTATCCCTTTTACTTTATCTACCCAAGGCATCTCTACTGGCGATCCGTTACTTAATACTACTATTGTGTTTGGTTGTACCTTTGTCACTTCTTCTATTAATTTGTTGTGGTTTTCTGGCATTTTCATGTGTGTTCTATCGTATCCTTCCGATTCGTATCTTTCTGGTAATCCTGCAAAGATTATCGCTACATCCGATTTCTTTGCTGTTTCTTTTGCTTTTTCTATGAGTTCTTGGTTCATTTCATCTGTTTCCAAACTGTATCCTTCTTCATATAAAACGTTTGCTTTCCCTTGAACTATCTTTTCTATTTCTTCTAGTGCATTATCCAGTTTTGTTGGGTTGACGTGTGAACTTCCTCCTCCTTGATATCTTGGATTTTTTGCAAATCCTCCTATTATTGCTATGGTTCCTTCTTTTTTTAGTGGGAGGATGTTGTCTTGGTTCTTTAGTAGTACTATGCTTTCTGCTGCTATCTTTCTTGCAAGTTTATGATGTTCTTCTTTGTTGTAAGTTGCGTTTTCTTTCCTGTTTTCTATCGCTTTGAATATGATTTTTAATAGTCTTTCTACTGTTTGGTCTAATATTTTTTCGTCAAGTTCTCCTCGTTTTACTGCTTCTACTATCTTTTTGTCTCCTATACCATAACTTGATGGCATCTCTAAGTCAAGGCCTGCTTTTATTGCTTCTACCCTTTCATTTACCGCTCCCCAGTCTGATACTACAAACCCTTCAAATCCCCATTCGTTCCTTAATATATCTGTTAGCGTGTATTTGTTTTCTGAAGCTAATGTTCCATTTATCCTGTTGTATGAGCACATGATTGTCCAAGGGTTTCCTTCTTTTACCGGTCCTTCAAAGTTTGTGAGGTATATTTCTCTTAACGTCCTTTCATCTATTATTTCATCTATTGTGAATCTTCTGTGCTCTTGATTATTTGCTGCGTAATGTTTTAAGGAGGTTCCTACTCCTAAACTTTGTACTGCTTGTATGTAGGCTGTTGCTAATTGACCTGATAGGTATGGATCTTCTGAAAAGTATTCAAAGTTTCTTCCGCAAAGTGGTGACCTTTTTATGTTGATTGCTGGTCCTAAGATTATATCTATACCTTCTGCTTGACATTCTTCTGCAAGTGCTTTTCCTAATTGTTTTATTAATTCCCTATCCCAAGAACATGCTGTAGTAGCTGCTGTGGGAAAACATGTTGAGGGGACACTGTTTCTTTGGTTTGGTACTTCTTTTCTTAATCCATGTGGTCCATCACTCATCCTTATTGAAGGTATTCCTAACCTTTCTATGGGTTTTGTGTGCCAATTGTCTAAACCTGAACATAGACTCGCTTTTTCTTCAAGCGTCATCTGCGAGATTAGATCTTTTATGTCTCTTTCCACTTCTTTCACTCCTTGTTTGTATTAGTATTTGTGTTTTTACTGGGTTTTAATTGTTCCATATAAAAGTAACTGCAGATTTTCCTCTAAGTGTGTAATTAAATTCAGAATCTCCATATGTTATAGATAATTTTTTGTTGTTATTTGTCCTGTTGTATACAATTAGTACTATCGAATCATCAGGATTTTTAAAAGCTGTTGTTTCAACAATGCTCTGAATATTTGTAGATTCTATACGATAAGCCCCAGGTTGAACAAACTTACTAATATGACCCATCGTATAATAATCAACGTTGTAGGTTATATCTCTTTTGTCTGTATCGATTGTTACGATACCTCTACACGTACTATGTTTAAGAACCGTGGGACCATTGTTTTGATCTAGAGCCATATTCCACCACACAATACTTTTTGCGTAATTCCTAGTTCCACGGATGATATGAGTCATTTGATCAGCAAAAGCATCAAAAAATGGGGGTACCCATTCGCCTCCCGAAGCTTCTGTCAGCCAAGCTTCTTTTTCTGGAAACTTTTCTTTTATTTTTGACATTGCAGAATGGTCTCCACCATAAACATGCCACGCAGTTCCTGCTACATACTTTCCAACCTTCTTTAAAACGATCTCAGGATACTCTATATTGTCCCAATTATGATCATAACAAAGTATCAAAGTATCAATGTTTTCTTTTTCAAACAGAGGGCCAAGGTATTCGTTTATAAACAAAGCTTGAGCCTCAGGGGACATGAACATTCCTGGATATTCTTTGGGAACGTATAATGGTTCATTTTGTACGGTTATTGCATATATAGGAATACCTTCCTTTTCATATGCTTTAATAAACTCAACAAAATACCGTGCATAAACGTCGTAACATTCTTCGCGCAATGATCCACCAATAAGACTGCGTGACGTTTTCATCCATGCTGGCGGACTCCAAGGAGATGCCATGACTTTGAGATCAGGATTTATTTCCAATGCTTTTTTTATTAATGGTATTATGTACTCTTTATCATGATCAATGCTGAAATATTTTAATTCAAAATCTTCCTCTCCTTCAGGAACATCATCGTAGGTATACATTTTAAGAGCGAAATCGCTAGCCCCCATTGGTTGACGCAAAAACGATATTCCTATCCCTTTTTCCGAACTAAAAAGCTCGTACATTAGTTCTTTCTGTTGTTTTTCATCTAAAACGTTGTAAATAAGCCATGCAGAAGCATCTGTTAAAGAAGCACCAAATCCGTCCATTTCTTGGTAAGTAATCTTTGGATTTACTTCAATTTGTGTGACTGATTCATCAGTTTTTCCAGTTTTTTCAAAGGATGATAAAGACGGTTGTTGTGATAAAAGATTTTTTTGATTAGATGTTGTTAGCCAGACTTCCACATCTGTATTGATTCGGTAGTTCATTGTAGTACCTTCACCTCCATATAATAAACAACTTATTGTTAAAATAATTGAGAGAAAAATTAAAAAGTTATGTTTTAAACTCCTCCTTTTACTCATCGTTATTGTTCCTCCTTGAAAAGGGAATTTTGACTTCCTTGGCAATTGCTACCAAGGAAGGGCGAGGGCTTCGCCCTTGAACCCATTTAAAATTAATTTTATTCTCCTGTTATCCCGGTTCTATCTATACTTTCAACAAACTGTTTCTGTAAGAGTGCATATAATATAAGTAATGGAATGATAGTAATCAAAGTTGCAGCCATTCTTATTCCTTCGTTTAATCTATTTGCCAAACTAGCATCGCTTACTGGATACATTCTTGAATAAGCATCGACAAACGATTGAAGTTTCATAGGTAAAGTCTGAATTGCATTCCCAAAAAACAATCCTGAAAGATATGTCTCATTCCAATACCAAACAAAGGAAAATAATAGTGAAACAACTATTGCTGGTATAGACATGGGAATTGCTATTTTCATAAATATTGTGAAATGCCCAGCACCGTCTATCTGAGCTGCTTCGTCGATAGATTTTGGATAAGAACTAAAAAATTGATAGAAAATTAGTATAAAAATGGTACTTCTAATTCCCTGCCCAAACAAGGCTGGAAGAAATGAAGGTAAAGGAGTATTAATCATACCATAACTGCTAAACATTATGTATTTAGGTATTAAAGTTACTTGTACAGGTAGTAAAAATGTAAATAAGAGCAAAGCCAACCATAGTTTTTTAAAAGGGAATTCATATCTTGCAAATCCATACCCAATTAATGCGCTAGAAAAAGTTTGTAGTATTGCTGGCACACCTGCCATAATAATAGAGTTTAGCAAAGAGTTTTTAACGTCCAACACCTTTGAAGCTATCTTAAAATTTTCGAGATAAAGTTTTGATGGTATCCATTGAATAGTAGGGTTAACGAGATCATCTACATCCATAAAACTTGTAGATATCATAAAAGCTACGGGGTACAGATATGCAAATCCTATTATTAAAAGTAAGATAATAATAACTACTTTAAAAATATTCTCTTTTAATCTTTTGTTCATGGCTAACTCTTCCTTTCTTTTAAAATTAAAAATGCCACACCTAAAATTGCTAGAATGATCAACGAATAAATCCACGACATTGCAGCGGAATAACTATAAACTCTTCCTGTCTGAAACATTTTAGAAGAAATTTCTACATTGATAGCGTTGGTAGGGAACGTTGCTAAATCAACTATTGTATAAATAGTATTTACTAGTATTAAAGGCCTTATTTGTGGTAAAATAATTTTCCAAAAAATCACCCATGAAGAAGCCCCATCAATCTGTGCTGCCTCATATAATGCTTTATCGATCTTTTGAATTCCTGCTAAAAATATCAAAATCTGTACACCTGAAAACCATAGTATAATGATTATCTTATCAAATAGATAAAGAATTGGTGCACCCAAATTTAGAGGTAATAATCTAAAAAATTCATAAATTGCAAATTTTGTTGGTTGAATTATATTTACAGCCTTGTTGGCTAAAAGCTCGCTTAAAACTGGTCCACTCATTATTATGACAGGTAAAAAATAAATTGCTCTGAAAACAGTTCTTCCTTTGAACTGTTTATTAAGCATTAAAGCTATAAGTAATGAAGCAACAATTATAAGAGGTGTTGAAAGTCCTACAAAAACGATGCTATCTGTTAAAGCCGGCAAAAAATTTACATCTTTTGTAAAAATATCCAAATAATTGTTAAATCCATTCCATTGAGTAACTATCCCTGTAGGAGTAATAGTTACCTTGCTCATACTCAAGTAAATTGAGTAGAAAAAAGGAAACGCAGTAAAAATTAAAAAGCCTATTATCCAAGGTAGTAAAAAGATGTATCCTCTGATTGCAGACTTTTGCCGTATTGTTAGTTTGCCAGCAAATGATCTTTCTTTTTTTGAGTTTTTCAATTTAAATCAACTCCCGATGATAAAGGTAAAATGCTCAGGCTGCAAGGCCTTGAGGGTTTTGCTCTTGTACCTGTTTTTTTGATTTAGGTTGGCAAATTAGTTGTATTTACTATTAAATCTATATTTATACGCATAGGTTGAATATACAATTGATTAAATGATTAAATCGTGAGACACTCAGGTGGACCATCTCTTCAGAAATTAAAATTAACGTTTTATGAAATTATCAAATACCCTAAGTTTGGTACTACATTCTTTTCAAAGTAATAATCATAGTTTGTATAATTTACAATAATAGATACATCTCCCTCATAATCAACCTTTACAATGCCTTCTTTTAATACTTTCCTGTCTATTATTTGCTTTCCTTCGACTTTAGATAAAGCCTCATTTATGGTGTAATATGTGCTTATAATCATATCAAACCAATCTTCAAAAAATGTTGAGTAATACGAATCGGAGATGGCTGTATACTTCAATTCATCATTGGTTAAAGCGGTTAATATAAAAGAAGGATAAGCTCCATATTCAATAATTCTTAATATATCAGTTGGCGAATAAAATCCCATATTAGAATATGGTGCATAATAATCTATGCTTCCTTTCAAAACTATTTGAATAAAAGGGACAGTATCTGTCTCATAGATGTATTGTGAATTCACCATAGGAATATGAAAAATTTCTGAGCAATACCTCCAAAAATACTGGTTTGGTGTATATAAAGCCAAATTTTCTAAGTTATTTACAATATTTTCTACTGTTTTCTCAAGCATTAACCTTGCCTGGTTCCTTGTTACAACATTTCCTCTTTGATTTTCTGCGTACAATTTAAATCCAATTTCATCAACAGCCATATTTTTCATACCGTTAGATTTATACAACTCAGCCTTGTTCTCTAAATAATCTGCGACTAAATTCACTTTAACTAAATAAGTGTCTTTGATCCATATATAATCATTATCTCTTTGTATTTTTATTAAATCTTGAGAGAGTGAATGTCCTCCATCTTTACGTAAATCTATTTGGAATTGATTCACGGCAACAGGATTTTCGAAGAAATAAAACCTTCCGCCACTTTGATTGACAAAATCTGAAAATTCTAAAAATTCATCTTTTTCTCCTAACTTTTCTTCGAAAGCAAATTTTGACACCTTTGAACCGTTGAGCCCACCTTTTTGCCAACCTTTCATGACAACTGTTAGGTTTGAAATACCTTCACTATTTAGCTTAGTAACAATTTCTTTAGCCTGCTCCAAAGAAGTAATCACCTTTAAACTGTTGAAAATAAAACCTTTTTCTATGTCGCTACCTAAAATTCCTATCTTTAAAGGTATTTGACTGTCGATTCTTTCTTGCCTTGCTAGCACACCTTCTTCGTACAGCATATTTCTATAAATCTTGGCCATTCCTACATAATCTGCGTCATCTCCACTTAAAAAGTAGTATCTTATCTCTGGATCAAAATGATTTCTATTTTGCTGTACAATTTGAACTCCCGCTCCACTTCTTGTTGTTGGTTGCAAATATTTTTGTCTGTAAATAAACTTTGCAGAAACCCAATTATAATTTGTTAAAATTCCTGCTGGTGTTGCAACTATTGCAGAATACTCCTCTCCAGAAGTGATACGAGCAAAAACTCCGTTTTGTTTTGGTCCATGCACTACTCCAAAAACAGGCATCAACACACTCTTTTCTTCGGTAGCAAAATCATTAGGTCTACTTACTTTAAGATCGTTAACTTCAAAAAGATGGTCTATAGCAAAATCTTTTCCATATACCCTTTTTTCAAAGTTAGATAAATATTTAAAAGGTTTATCAAATCTAATTAAAGCGCCAGGACCATCAGGAATAAAAATATAACCATCTATCTCATCTGCCCTAACAGAACCAAAAAATGGAATGAAATACACTGATCCTAGCATATACTTTCCTGTTTCTTTGATACTCTCAGAATCTAACCTAAAGATTAATGAACCATCATTGAGTTCAACACTGAAATCAAAACTTATACCAAGTTGAGTAAAATTAACAGAAAAAAAGATAGTATTACCGTCAACCACGTATTCCCTCTCGACATTGTTAGCTGCGATACTAGTTTTTCTTTCTATTCCTGCCTGATCATAATAATCAATACTCACCAAAGAATTTCCTATTCCCGACCACGTAACGTTCATATCAGAAGGTTTTTCTGAGGGTAATCCTCCCCAGATATACCCATTTTCTTTGTTTAAAACCCTGATAGAAGCATTCTTATCTCTGTAATATACTTCAATATAATCATCTTCCAGAATCTTTTCGTAATCATCAAGATCCATCTGATTTATTACAACAACTTGATCTTTCTCGGGCTTTGTATACCTATTAGATCCAATATTTGAGATCTCATTTCGTTCTAAAAGAATAATTTCTTCTAGATCAGAAAAAGATTCTAGAGATTGCGTTTGAGCAAAAACAATATTCATAAAAAGCAACAAATTAAGAACAACTATTAAAGATGCAAATAATCGATTATTCAATGCGATAAACAACCTCCTTCACTAAGGTATAAATAAAGTTGAACCCCTCATTCGCCAGCATATATACGATAAAATAAGCTATTACAAAAACGAACATCAAAAATAACGTTAACAATATATTTTTAATAACCCCACCTACGGAGAAGTTATGAATTTCTTTGAGTGAAACAAAGATCAACACCCCACACCAAACCCAAATTGCCACACTAGCAAATTGAATAATGAATCCCTCATTCAACGTAATTACATAAGAAAGTAGTGTAACAATAGGCATAAAAAGTACAAGCGGAGCTAACGCATAAGATGTTGTGCAGTATACGTCCCTAAACTTACCTTCTCCATCATTCAGTGTACTAACAAGATAGTTAGAAACCACCCACAGCGCTATCGGTAAACCAAAGATCATAATAACATACAAATAAGAAACATCTCTGAAATCTCTTGGATTGAATATAAAACCTTTAAATAAATAATCTAGAACAAAAGCTATAAAAGCTAATACATATACAAAAGTGGCTGACATTACAGATGCTTTTTTTCCATGTTTAATATCATACGAACTATCAATAGGATGAAGCATGAATCTTCCCATGTATAACACATCAGAGACAAGTTTAACTCCTTTAACTTTTCTAAAAGAGTTTCTAAAAACGTTCAAAATACCATATTTCTTATCTAAAAGCTTAACAATTCGCCACAAAACCCAAACCAAGAATACAACGATTAAAATGGTTGCTATATTGTTCTGTAACCATAAGTTTCGTATTTCCCAATAAGCCTCAGAATAATCAATTTTATTATTAGCCATTTTAAAGTGTTCAGCGGCCTTTTCATAGTTTTGGGACTGAAAATACGCCTTTCCCAATCCGTTGTGAGCAATCCTTGATCGGCCACTCAACTTTAATATTTCTTGCCAATACGACATACTATCGATATACTTTCCTTTTTCATACAAACTAATCGCTTCATGTGTCATATTTGTAATCGCTGTTGGATAAAAAACATGAACTATTCCGCGTTCTTTATCTAAAACATAAACATTGTCATCTTGATCAATCGCTATACCAACAGGCACAGTGAAAAAACCGTTTCGTTCTGTACTGATTGCCCTTCCTCCAAAAGAATAGATCAAATTACCTTCGGAGTCATACTCATAAATCAAGCCAGTTTCTGTTAAAGCGTAGATTTGATTGTACTTACCAACTGTTATATCAACGAAATTAGGCTCGCTAACCATTCTATTTGCTTGTTTTAATATATTGTTACCAGAAACATTATGCTTTTTTATTGCATTTCCTCCAACACCTTGTGTTATTGTGTATATCAAGCCTTCATCGTCAATAGCTAAATTGTAAAAGGTTTTTGGAATTATGTTGAACAATTGTGCTTGCTGCTCTTTTGTAAAAATGAGGTTTAACAACGCTTCTCCAAAAGAAAGGTAGGTAATATTTGCTCCAAAATACCCTAAAAACTCACCATCCTCCGACAATTGAATTATTCCGTCATAAGTTCCTTCACTAACGACATAAATGTTTCCCATTTTATCGCTGACAACTTTTCGTGGATTGTAATTAGCCTTCTGACCAAAGACGATAGATTCTGGCCTTTTATATCTTCTAAGTAGTTCTCCATTTGAATCAAACATGAGCACCTCACGAAGCCCATAATCTGCTACCAAAATTCTGTCTTTTTCATCAACAAAAACGCCTGTAGGCATGCTTAATATACCTTTTCCTATGTAATTGATGTTATTACTTTTGTTAATATCCACAATTACAATCTGACCATTTCCACCTTCAGCTATATAAATCTTCTCATTTCTTATAAATATATCTTCAGGGGACTTTAAATTTAGGTCTTTGAAAAGTATGTTTCCAACGAGGTACGCATCTTGCGTTCTTACCCAAACGCCATCTTCAGATATCGTGTAGGAATAAGCAGTGGCGTTTTCGTTGCTTATGTTGGCAAAAGTAAGAGAAGAAATTGTCATTATTAACATAAACATTACAAACTGGATAAAAGATTTTCTTGCTGTCATATAGTATCCTCCAAAACGTCAGGAAATCATTTAAGACCCGAATACATCATTGTGTCCATAACTCTAGACTGAAGTATTATGAAAAGTATCAAATTTGGCAAAAACATAATCAAAGAAGCAGCAGCAGCCATTCCTTGACCGGCAACAGTGTTACCTGTAGTTGAAACAAGCGTATTCATGTAAAAAGCAAAAGTTTTTAAAGACTCATCGTTAATAAACATGGCAGATGATTCAATGCTGTTCCAAGATGTTTGAAAAGCAAGTATTGCAACCGTGGACAAAGCCGGTTTTATAAGTGGGATAATTACCTTCATTAAAATATAGTAATCTGAAGCCCCGTCAATCTTTGCTGCCTCAATTAATGAATTGGGGATCTGATCTATAAACTGCTTAACCAAAAAAAGCCCAACAGGCATAGCCAACAATGGAAGAATATGAGCAAAAAAATTATCTATGAGTCCAAGTTTAACGATAACCAAAAATCTTGGAATACTAACAGCAACAGGAACGAACATGAGAGCCAATGTATTTATTGTAAACAAGGTATCCTTTCCCTTAAAATTTTTCTTTGAAAGAACATACCCTGCAGAGGCTGTTACCCAAAGTGTAAACAACACTGTGAACAATGTAGAAACAACGCTGTTAAAAAGATATCTTGAGACAGGTACGTTAGACTCAGTTGTTGCAGTAAACAATCTTTTAAAATTATCCAAAGTAGGTCTTGTAGTAAAAAATCGTGGAGGATAAGCAAAAAGTTCGTCTATCGGTTTAAATGCATGAAATATTATAAACAGAATAGGTAAAACCATAAAAGCACTAACTGGAATCAAAATTGCATAAAACTTCAACTGACTTTTATGAAATTTATCCGGGTTAATACGTCTAGATTTCAAACTTGACATTAATAATCACCTCAATCTTTAATCCTTTTCTCCAAATAAACTCCAAGAAACCCTGGATGCAATCCAAACAATAATTAAAAGAACTACAGAAGCTGCAGCTGCGTATCCCATTTCATACCTGATGAATCCATAATCTTCTATATGATTAACTATTAATTGAGCAGCATATTGAGGAGTTGGATTTGATCCTGCTAAGGCGACTCCCAACCCACTTGTTGTAAAAGTGTTAACGATTGCCATTACTGCACCAAAAAGCATCTGAGGTTTCATAGAAGGTATAGTTACATAAATAATCTCTTGGAACCTGTTACTGACACCGTCTATATATGCAGCATCATACAATTCTTCGTTCACGTTTAACACTCCAGCAAGCATGGCCAAAAATCCTACCCCCATACTACTCCAAAGTGCAACGATAATAACTATAGTCATCAAATACTCTGGAGACTGTAACCATTGAATGGGTTCCGTGATCATACCAATTTCTATTAAAAAACTGTTTAAATACCCTAGTTGATTACCGCTAAAAATAATGCTCCAAATTGTACTCATCATAACTCCAGATGTCATAGATGGAAGATAAATAAGTATTGCAATAAATGTTCTTGGTGTTTTTGGAATCTGTGCAAGCATCCACGCAAAGATAAAAGAAAGGATATAACCACCAGGCCCAACAATTAGTGCATATTTTATAGTATTTGGAAGAACCTTTTGCATAAATACAGTATCTTGGGTTAGTAATGAAATATAGTTTTTTAATCCGATAAATTTAGGTGGTTGTACAGCATTAAAATAAGTAAAAGACAATACTGCCGCACTAATCACAGGTATTAGTATAAAAAGACAAAACAGTATTATATATGGTGATAGTAAAACCCAATGAGAATTTCGGTTAATAAACTTCTGTTTGACTTTCATTTATTCTTTTCCACCTCAGCCTTAATATTTTCAATTGAAGGAATCTCATAAGTTTTAATTACTTTCCCATCTTTAATATATCCAAACTCCTCCATCTTTCGTATTATTTCCCTGTTGATAGTTATCGAGGCTTTATCGACAGCTATTCTGATTCCCTCTCCATTCATGACAACATCCGTCCATGCATTACTTATCTCTCGTTCTAACATATATCCGGCAGGGTGTCTTGGAATCTCTTTCATCCAGCTCCATTGCTCTAAAATAATCTTTTTATGATTATCAGGGAAAGATAACTCTTCAAATGCGGCCATGTTAGCTGTGTTCCACATATATTCAGGTCCATATCTAGTCTGCATCCTGTATGCATACTCCACTTGTGTATCCTTTGAAAGCCACCATTTCAAAAACTCCCAAGCCTCCTCTTTTTTGTCACTGTTAGAAAACAACACGGCAGCCCTATCACTACCAACTTGATATCTTAAGATTTCACCATTTTCATTTTTCACTCCCGGGGATAATGCTATGTCCCACTGACTTGCTATTTCAGGGGCAGCAGTCATAAGCATTACATAAGTGGTAAAGTTAGATACACCCATAGGGATTCTTCCGTATCTAAATTCGTTATAAAAATTGGGAACACTTTGGGAGACACTATAAATAGTAAAAAGTTTCGTCATTATTTCAAAACCTTTAATTGCATTTTCTTCATTTATAGCCGTTCTTAAACCGTCGTCTGTATACAACCTACCGCCACTTTGATAGATAAACGGAACAGTGGTGTAAAAAGGCTTTAAACCAGTCCATCCTGCCATTGGCAAATAAAAGTTCATAGAATTTCTATAAAGGGTTGACATCGCTATCTGTACTTCATCCCAAGTTTGAGGCACTTCTAAGTTCAAACTTTCTAATATATCCTTCCTATAGAACAGTACATAAAAATCCTGAGTTTCGGTGACTCCGTAAACCTTTCCATCTACATAAAAAGGGATCAAAGTCTCCAGATTGTACTCTCTACTTATATACTCCCAAAAATCGTCAAACTGCGTTAAATCATACACTGCGCCTCTAATAGCTAAATCATACGGAATGTAGTTGCTTATTCCCAAAGCTAAATCAGGACTAATGTTTGCAGCATTTGCTAAGATAAGTTTTTGTTCATTAGGCATAACAGAAAACCTCACACTTATTCCTGTTTTTGAAGTAAAATCAGAATCTGCCATTTGTTGCAGCATTTCAACGTATTGTATTGGCCTATTAACCCAAACCAAAAGTTCATCCGAGTTTTTGTCATTTACAGCCATATACTCCTTATTCTGCGGAAAAAAAGAAAAAACAAATCGTTTTAAACCTTCCATAAATCTAGTCAAAAAACCTACTTCATCATCCGGTAAGACTGGTGAATTTAATACATAAATTCTATCCAAATTCAACGGTTGAGTTGAAAGTACATCAATCGTTTCTGAAATCAAATTAGACGCTGAAGAAAAACCTTCACTCAGTTTATTTAATCGAATAGGTATTTTATCGGGTTCTTTTGCAAGATCTCTTATATTTTTGGCAGCAATTTTAAGATTAATTATTGAGGCAGGAGTCTGACCAAAAAGAGCTTCAATCTCATCATATATATCATCTAGCTCGTTTGCCCAACCCTCAAGCCTTTCAACAATATCCGGTAAATATAGTTCTATATCCCATTTCCTGTTTTTATCGACAACTCCACCTGTTAATTTTTTTATCTCTAAGCCGGTTTTATTAATTTCAAAGATTAAGTTTCTAAGTTTATCAACCACGCTGTCTAAAGGTGTTCCATCAACTTCCAAAGAAATTGTATGCGTTCCCTTTTCTAACCATATCCCTAATGGTTCCCCACTATTTCTTTCTTCTAAAAATATGTTTTTGTATCGTAACCCAGTGTAAGGGAACATATAACTCATCAATTCAGAAAACAACATTTCCCCGTCTATATAGATATTTCTAAACACAGAAATCCCGTCGTTAATTGATTGTGAATACCTAAAAGCAAAATAATAAATCCCATCTTCAGGTACCTCAAATACCCACATAACCTTTTGTCCCACTTGATCCCAAGAATTTCCATCTATAATATTCAATTTTCTTGAAACCGTTTCATATGGATGCAATGAAGGATCTTGTTGGTTTCCAGGACGTATAAACGAATCAGACTTAACTAAGTAACCTTCAGCTTCAATAGGTGCAATCTCTCCACCGATTTTACGATTTGGTACATTCAATATATACTCTTCATAGGTTTGCGCTCTTTCGTACTTAATTAGCATCACACTGTTTAATATTAAAGACTGAGATTCATTTTTTAGTTTAATATTCTGAACACCTTTTTCAAATTCAAAAATATAAGGTGCTGCAGATAAACTTCCATAATCCTTAACGTACTCACTGTGAAATTGTTTGATCATAACTTGTCTTGGAACTACTTCGTTACCGTATCTATCTGTTGGATAGTCCTTTGTTTCATCGGTCCATATGGCAGGAAGAGGAACAGTTAACTCATTATTATCCCAAAAGATAGACATTCTACTTGTTAAAACTTTGTCACTGTCTATCATGTAATGTAGTATCATTAAATACAAACCATCTTCAGAAACATCGAAAGATATTTCAACTACGCCATCAATAGGTAATACTAAACCTTCAGGAGTGTTTTCAAATTCTGAGCCTGAAAGAATCTTAAAATCTTCAAACGAAACAGTTTGAATAACGTTGCTTTCTTTGTATGAAATCCAATTATCAACATATAAATTTGCAAAAATAGATACAAACACAAAAACATATATAAATAGTAAAAACAAAGATCTTATTGCTTTAGAAAACATAGTATAAAAAACCTCCACTATATTGCTGTATAATTAAAAACAACTCTGAAAAACTTAAAATTGCTTATTTTAAAAAGGTACTTTAGGGTAAATCCCTAAAGTACCCAAAGAAACAAGAAAGAACAGTTAAAATAAACAATTAACGAGTCGGTTTAAAATTCTTTTGCACTTCAACAATCTGCGAATCAAAAGTTTTCCAAGCATTTTGAATTATTTGATTAGATCTGGTTTCAAGTTCAGCAGCTATAGCAGCAGCTTCGACCTTTCCTTGTCTAACTTCTTCACTCTTTGGAATAATCACTTCATCGAGTGCTTTACTCCAGTCTGGTACTATCTTGTAAAAATCTGCCCAAAAAGCCTTATCAACATTGTCATACATGAACTTAACGCCTTCTGGAACAAAATCTAAAGATTTAAAAAATTTGACAACCTCTGGATCGTTAGTTGCAGGGATAATAAAATCAGGGGTCAAGTTACCAGCAGCATCTGTTTTATTTTTCATGATATTCAATCTTGTCAAAACGCCGTCTTTACCGTATGATCTCCACTTAAGAAACTCAAAAGCAGCCTCTGGATACTTTGTTGTAGACATCATAAAGGCATGGTCTGCATGCAGTGCCTCTCTGTATCCAATGTTAGGATCTTGTGGCAGAGGGTACATATCATACATATAATTCATCGTTCTAATCCAGCTTAAATCCCAAGTTCCATGAAAACCCATCAATACTTTTCCTTCCCTTAGTGCGTCTGCATCTTTACCAAACTTTTTCTGATAGTCATCAAGTCCGCCAGCGTTTCTTATTACATCATTCTTGAGATCATCTGATACTAACCCTGGAACAGACTTAAGATTCTTTTGAAAGTTAATAGCCCTAACCCAACTTCCTTCAGTGAAGTTAAACTTACGTTCTATTGGATCATAAGCCAACTGATGTAGATTTTTACTGAACATACCCGTCATAACTTCCTCAAAACCCCACAAATGGTTTATTCCTGAATATACATTCGTTGTTGCGTTGATAAGATATTCTCTAAACTCATCAACAGTCCATTCATATGATGGGGGATCCATATTCAGTTGTTCTACTAAATCTAGGTTAACCATAACTGCACTGAACTGCAAATTTGTTGGAAGTGCATAAGTCTTTCCGTTAAATTTGTATCTCTCTAAAAGTTTTGAGTCTACATATTTAATTTCTTCATCTTTTTCCAAGAATTCATCTAACGGATATAACCAGCCTTGTGAAATGGGATAGGTCAAATTTTCCCATCCATACACAACATCTGGCAATGTTTTAGCAGCGGCTTGTGCGCTGAGATACTCGTTCAAATCTCCGTCAAAACTTACAATCTGTACTTTTATGTTAGGATATACTTTGTTGAATTCTTCTACAAATTTTTGTTCAGTTTCAACGTCCCAGCTACGTACAGCATACACAATGTTGCCACTTAACTTAGATTTATCAGATGCGCCAAATCCTATCAAAGAAAACACACACAATACAAGTAACACCAACAAACCGATTTTTTGGCCTTTCTTCATAACAATTCCTCCCTTAACTATAGTTTTTCTTTTTTATTAAAAACCTAATTTCTCATTCTTCTTTCTGAATCAAATATATTCTTCAATCTCCTTTTCTATAGCCATTATTGCCGCTCCATAGGCTATACTCTTTTCATTTAATTGCGAAGTCAACAGTTCACATCTGTTGGTAATCAATACCTGTTCTAAAAAGAAATTATTTATTGTTTTAATCATGAGAGTTAAAATTGGGGTAATTTCTCCTCCTATTATGATATGTGAAGGATTTATAGTATTAGCTAAATTGGCGGCTAAAATTGAAAGATAATGTGCTTCATCTTCTAATAAAGAAAGGGCTAATTTATCTTTTTGGATAACTAATTGATAAAATTCATTGATATTATCAACTAAATTGTCTTTTGTTTTTGAATTATATGCTCTTATTAATTGAGGTAACGAAGCTAAAGCTTCTACACAACCTCGTCTTCCACAACTACAAAGTGGACCATCTAACTTAATAACTGAATGACCTGCTTCTAAAGCTGCTCCATTTATACCTCTAAAAATCTCACCTTTTGTAATAAAGCCTGTACCAATTCCTTTTCCAACTATAATACCTAAAACCATGGAATCTGGCGAAAGCTTATTAAAGTGATACTCAGCAAACGTCATTAAATTAGCTCCATTATCTAAAAATACAGGTTTTTGTAATTTGTCTTCTAAAATTTCTCCTAAAGAAATATTTTTCCATTTTAAATTTGGAGACAACAACAGTCTTTTTTGATTGGCACTAACTATACCTGGTACTCCTAAACCTATGCTTATGATGTCCTCTTTTGAAATGTGACTTTTATACAAAATTTCGTCATACATTTCTTGGATAATGTTAGTTAAAGATTCTACGGTTATATTATTATCTATTTTTTTACTTTTACTTTCTATAATTTCATATACTAAATTTAAGAGTATTACATCAATATGGGATTCTCCTATTTCTACACCAACAGAGAATGAATTTTTTTTGTTTATATCTAAAAAAATAGGAGGTCTTCCACCTGTACTTTTTCCATTCATTTTTTCAATGAGAAAGTTTTTTTCCAAAAGTCTTTGAATACATCTACCAACTGTAGATTGACTTAAATGAGTTATTTTTGCTATTTCTGTTCTTGATATCAAAGGCTTCTTTTGAACAGTTTTAAAAACCTCTAATACGTTTTTTGATTCCACATTTATCCTCCAGAATTTTAGTTTTTTAATAATAAAAACTTATTCTTTTATTAAAAGTATAAATCAAAATAGAACTTTTTTTCAAGTTCGAAAAAAGTCAGGGAGAAACAAATAAGAGAAATCTTATAAAAATATTTAGTTTTTTCATATTATTTCGCATGGGTTACTTTCTTTCAGCTAGATAGTAATTTCAAATTAACTAAAAAATATATAAATGTTTCTTTAATTACACAAAAATAAAAAGAGAACGAATTTCGTTCTCTTTTTAT
Source organism: Petrotoga sp. 9PWA.NaAc.5.4 (assembly GCF_002895485.1). NCBI lineage: Bacteria > Thermotogati > Thermotogota > Thermotogae > Petrotogales > Petrotogaceae > Petrotoga > Petrotoga sp. 9PWA.NaAc.5.4. The sequence continues at coordinate 26,543 of NZ_AZRK01000012.1, read as the reverse complement.
TTTTAATACTTTTTTGTTGTTAATACTCTATATGAAAATCACCATAATTACTTATTGGAAAATCATCTTCTTCTATATCTTCCACTTTACTAAAACCGTTTCCTCTTAATATAATTTTTTTAAGTTCTTTGACTTTTTCCTCTTCTCCTTGTGCAACAACCTCTACAGAACCATCAAAAAGGTTCTTTACATAACCTTCTAATTTTAATCTCAAAGCATTTACTCTTATAAAATGTCTCAGTCCAACTCCTTGGACTCTTCCATATAAAATCCATCTTTTGCATACCATTATATATTCTCCTAATTTAAGAAAATCGAACTTGTACCTGTAGCGAAGAAGTAAGAGGACTCTACCCCCGGGCCATGTATAAATTCAAGCACTTATTTTTAGAAACGTTTCATTTCTAAAATGTCTATTAAGAAAAGAAATAGTTAGGGGCTTCTCTTGTAATTTTTACATCATGAGGATGACTCTCTATCATACTAGCATGGGTGATTTTTATGAATTCTGCTTTATTTTGAAGATCCTTTATATTTTCTGCTCCTATATATCCCATTCCTGCCTTTACTCCCCCAATAAGCTGGACAAGAACATCTTTTACATCTCCTTTATAAGCTACCATAGCTTCTATTCCTTCTGGAACTAATTTTTCATTGGGAACAGACTCTTGAAAATACCTATCCTTGCTTCCTTTTTCCATTGCTGCCAGTGATCCCATGCCTCTATAAGACTTGAATTTTCTACCTTGATAAATAATAGTTTCTCCAGGGGCTTCTTCTGTACCAGCAAATATGCTTCCCATCATGACTGTAGAAGCACCTGCTGCTAAAGCTTTAACTATATCTCCAGAATATCTAATTCCCCCATCAGCTATCACAGGTATTTCAAATTTTTTTGCCACTTCTGCTACTTTCATTATTGCGGTTAATTGAGGTACTCCAACGCCTGAAATTACTCTTGTTGTACATATAGAACCTGGTCCAATTCCAACTTTTAGTGCATCAGCTCCATTTTCTATTAATTCTTTTGCAGCTTGGGCAGTTGCAATATTTCCTGCTATTATCGGGAGATCAGGAAAGTTATTTTTAATAGCTTTTAAAGTATTTATTATATTTTTAGAGTGGCCATGAGCTGAATCCAAAACAACAAAATCAACTCCAGCTTTAACTAATTCTTCTGTTCTTGCTAATCCATCAGAAACTCCTACCGCAGCTCCAACTACCAAACGCCCCTTTCCATCTCTTGTAGCGTTAGGATTTTCAATAACTGACATGATATCTTTAATTGTTATTAAACCTACTATAAGACTATTATTATCAACTAAAGGTAATTTTTCTATTTTATTTTGATGTAAAATTTCTCGAGCTTGATCTAAAGTAATATTAGGACTCGCTACTATTAAATTCTCATATGGAGTCATAAGTTCTTTAGCTTTCTTCTGAGAGTCCTTCTCAAATCTGATATCTCTGTTAGTCAAAATCCCAAGAAGTTTCATATTTTTATCAACGACAGGAAGTCCTCCTACACCATATTCTCTCATTATATCTTCTGCTTCTTTTATAGTTACCTCTGGAGAAATGGTAATTGGGTCGTTTATAATACCATTTTCGGTTCTTTTGACTCTCGATACTTCTTTTACCTGATCTTCTATAGACAAATTTTTGTGTATAACTCCTACAGCGCCTTCTCTTGCCATTGCTTTAGCCATTCTATATTCAGTAACAGTATCCATAGCTGCAGATAAAAAAGGTATTTTTAAATAAATGTTTTTTACAAGTTTCGAAGACGTATCTACTTGATTAGGAACAACCTCGCTCTTTTTAGGTAACAACAGCACATCATCAAAAGTTAAATATTCTTCCATCTTTTTTACCCCCTAAAAACTTATTTCTTAACCGCATTAAAGCAATTATATATTCAAAATTTTATTTTTAACGTACTGTTACGTTGCATGGCCCATTTAAACCTATTATATCAAACATTTATTTTCTTAAAAAATTCTTTCTAAAGTCTCTAATTTTACGATATATAAAAAAAGAGGGATAAGCTCCCTCAACTATGGTGGAGTCGATGGGACTTGAACCCACGACCTCTACCGTGCCATGGTAGCGCGCTCCCAGCTGCGCCACGACCCCACTTATATTTTCATTAAAATTATATCATAAGCATAGATAGTTTTCAAGTTTTATATCTATTTTAAACTTTCTTATGAAATTCTCTTGTGATATAATAAATAGAAGTAACCTGACCAAATTATTATAATTTTAAAATTGATAACTTTCGGAGGTGTCTTATGAAGACGCAATGGATATATATAAAAGATTTTAAAAACCATATTGGAGAAGAAATTGAATTTCGTGGTTGGGTTTGGAATAAAAGAAGTGGTGGGAAAATAGCTTTTTTACAATTAAGAGATGGTACTGGTTTTGTTCAAGGCATAGCTGAGAAAAAGAACTTTGATGAAGAACAATTTGAAAAAATAAGAAAAATCAAAATGGAAAGTAGCGTTACAATAATTGGGGAAATAAAAAGAGACGAACGTTCTCCCCAAAACGTAGAATTGCATATAAAGAATATAGAAATAATACATGAGCCAAAAGACGATTATCCGATTTCAAAAAAAGAGCATGGGATAGACTTTTTGATGGAAAATAGACACTTGTGGTTGCGATCAAAGAGACAGTTCCATATTTTAAGAATAAGAAACGAAATTATAAAAGCAATTAGAGATTTTTATAATCAAAATGACTTCATTTTGATAGATACTCCCATATTCACAGGTTCTATCGGAGAATCTGCTGGAAATACATTCAGTTTAGATTATTTTGATTATGGAAAGGTTTACTTAGCTCAAACTGGACAGCTTTATTTAGAAGCAGCAGCTATGGCACTTGGAAAAGTTTATAACTTAGGTCCTACTTTTAGGTCCGAAAAATCAAAAACGAGAAGACATCTTATAGAATTTTGGATGAACGAAGCTGAAGTCGCTTTTTATAGACATGAAGATAATATGAGATTACAAGAAAATTTGGTATCATATATAGTACAAAAAACATTAGAAAATGCTTCTGAAGATTTAAAAGAAATCGGCAGAGATATAACGAAGTTAGAGAAAGTTACAGCCCCTTTTGAAAGAATAACATATACGAAAGCTATAGAATTCTTAAATAAAAAAGGATTCAATATCAGTTGGGGAGACGATTTTGGCGCTGACGAAGAAACAGCTATAGCTTCACAATTTGAAAAACCAGTCTTTGTTGAAAAATATCCAAAAAAAGTTAAAGCCTTCTATATGCAACCTGACGAGACAAATCCTGATGTAGTTTTATGTGATGATTTATTAGCTCCGGAAGGATATGGGGAAATAATAGGTGCTTCTGAAAGAATTTGGAAAGAAGAAGTATTAATAGAAAGGTTAAAAGAAAATAATTTACCATTAGATGAATATCAATGGTACTTAGATTTAAGAAGGTATGGGAGTGTTCCTCACAGTGGATTTGGTTTGGGAATAGAAAGAACTGTTGCTTGGATATGTGGTTTGGAACATATTAGAGAATCGATACCTTTTGCAAGAACGCTTTACAGAGTTTATCCATAGGTTTTAAAATTTTTAAGGTAAGTAATATATAAGTTATAAGGGAGTTTTTTTATGAAAGAAAAAAACGATGAATTAGAAGAAAGATTTTTGAATCCAGAACTACAAAATGAAGATCTGACATCTAAAAATTTAAGGCCTAAATTTTTGGATGAGTTTATAGGCCAAAACAATATAAAAAACAAAATCAAAGTGGCAGTAGAAGCAGCCAAAATACGAAAAGAATCGATAGATCATATAGTCTTAGCAGGGCCGGCTGGATTAGGTAAAACAACTCTTGCCCATGTTATAGCCAACGAAATCGGAGCAAACTTGCAAATTACGAGTGGTCCAGTTGTTGAAAAAGCGGGGGATTTAGCTGCAATGCTCACAAATTTAGAAAAAGGTGACATATTATTCATAGACGAGATTCATAGATTAAATAGATCCGTTGAAGAAATTTTATACTCTGCTATGGAAGATTTTCAATTGGACATAATAATAGGTAAAGGACCTTCGGCAAGATCTTTAAGAATTGATTTACAACCTTTTACCTTAATAGGGGCCACTACTAGGTTAGGATTAATATCTCCGCCGCTTAGAAGTAGATTCGGAATTATCTTAGAAATGGATTTTTATCCCCCTGAAGAACTGAAAATAATTATTAAAAGAAGCGCTTCTTTATTAAATGTACAAATTAACGATCAGGCTTCTTTGCTTTTAGCTCAAAGATCAAGAGGAACTCCAAGAATTGCTAATAGATTATTAAGAAGAGTTAGAGATTACATCCAAGTAAATGGTAAAAACATTATAGAAGTTGAAGACGTTATTAATACTATGAATTTACTTGAAATGGATACCGATGGGCTGGATAAAATGGATAGAAAGATTTTAAAAACAATAATAGAGAATTACGATGGTGGACCAGTAGGAATTAATGCACTTGCTTCTTCCCTTGGCATAGAACCTGACTCTATAAGTGAAGTTTACGAACCATTTTTACTTCAATCTGGATTCATAATAAGGACGCCTCGTGGAAGAGTGGCAACAGAAAAAGCTTACAAAAAACTAAATTATAACAAAAGATCTTTTAAAGACAATATTACTTTATGGAGTGAAAGTGAAATTGATTAATGAACTTATAAAAGAAAATTATAAAAAGTTAAAAGAAGAGATCAAAGAAATTGCTTTAAACTGTAAAAGAAACTATGAGGAAATAAAATTAGTAGCTGTTTCAAAAAACTTTTCAGCAGAGTCTATAAAGTCAATTTATGAGGAAGGTCAAAACGATTTTGGTGAAAATAGGGCTCAAGAGATGCAGAGTAAGCATACAACTTTAGAAAATTTGGATATAACTTGGCATTTTATAGGTAGAATTCAAACTAAAAAGATAAAAAATATTGTTAATATTGCGGAATATATACATTCTGTTTGTCGATTAAAAGAAATCGAAGAAATTCAAAAAAGAGCTGAAACGATAAATAAAATACAAAAAATTTTTTTAGAAGTTAATGTTTCTGGTGAAGAAACAAAGGCCGGTCTTCAACCGTTTCAGGTAGAAGACTTTTTAAATAAAGTAAAAAACTATAAAAATATCGAAGTTATTGGTTTGATGACTATGGCACCTTATACACAAGACAAAAATAACATTAGAAAAACTTTTTCAACACTTCGTGAACTTAGAGATAGTTTATCCGCGAAGTTTCCAAGTTTAAAAGAATTATCCATGGGAATGAGTAACGATTATAGAATTGCAATAGAAGAAGGCTCAACATTTCTAAGGATTGGTACAAAGATTTTTGGAGAACGTAAAATAGCTGACAATTAATATAGGTACTTTAGAAAAGATAGTTTTTGGAAAATGAGATTTTGAATTTAAAATGGGTCCAAGGCGGAGTCTTCTCCCTATTCCTTAGGTACAAGTACCGAAAACTAAAGAGATTAAGAAAATGATAGTTTTCAGAAAATGAGATTTTGAATTTAAAATGGGTTCAGGGCGGAGCCCTCTCCCCATTCCTTCGGTACAAGTACCGAAAACTAAAGAGATTAAGAAAATGATAGTTTTCAGAAAATGAGATTTTGAATTTAAAATGGGTTCAGGGCGGAGCCCTCTCCCCATTCCTTCGGTACAAGTACCGAAAACTAAAGAGATTAATAATTAGTAAGGGTTAGAAGTGGGGAGGTATTTTGTAAAAGAATCAATACTAAAACATATACATAATAAGAATTTTAGAATTTCTAAAGTAAGTAGACAATTAACAATCAAGGAGGAATAAAATGTTTGTTTTAGGTAATCTCTTTGTAGCTTTAGGCAGTATTTTGAGAATAGTTATCATTTTCTTTGAATTTTGTATCATAATTTCTGCTTTATTGAGTTTTATAATGCCGTATTATAACAAATTTAGAGCTTTTGTTGATTCAGTATCAAATGTCATATTAAATCCTATAAGAAAGTTCATCCCTACAATAGTAGGTCATTTCGATTTTTCGCCTATGATAGCTTTTTTGATGTTATTTTTTCTTGATCGATTTTTGGTCCAATCGCTTTTGGATTTGGGATTTAGACTTGGAGGATAATATATGAAAATTCTTGTTTTTTATAATCCGTTTAAAATTTCTCTAAAAGATTTAGAAGAGAAAATTTTAAAACCAGTTAAAGATGAAAAAATAGAAATTTTAGGGTGTTTAACCGCAGGTTCTTCTATCGAAAACATCCAAGTTCAATCTGCTGATTACTTCATAGTTTTCGGAGGCGACGGGACTGTTTTAAAAATAGCACAAATTGCTGCTTATTTTTCTAAACCAATTATCGCGGTTAATATTGGAAACTTAGGATTTTTAAGCGCTTATTCGAGTAATGAAATGGAAGAATTATTACAAGATATAAAAACAGAAAATATTTATTTTTCTATTAGAAACATTTTAGAATGCCACGTGGGAACCAAGGATATTGTTGTTTTGAATGATGTTGTTTTATTGAAAAGTCAACCTTTAGGAACAATGGATATTGAAGTTAAAATTCAAGAACATGTTTTATTTTCATTTTTAGGTGATGGAATAATATTATCAACTTCTACAGGTTCGACAGCTTACGCCTTGTCAGCTGGTGGCCCCATTATAGATCCCAACTTAAATATTATAGAAATAGTTCCATTAGCCCCACATGCTTTGAATATAAGACCTTTTATTACCTTTTCAGATCAAAAAATTGAAATCTTATTGAAAAACATGTCTCAAGGTTTCGCATATCTTACAGGAGATGGAGATATAATTCATAGAATGGAACCCGGTATGTCTGCCGTAATATCTGGTAGTAAAGATAATATTAAATTAGCTCAAAGAAATGGGAACAATTATTATAACGCTTTAAATAAAAAATTAGGTTTTGGTAGAAGATTTGAATAGATTATATAGATTATAATTTTGATTATTGTGGAGGGGTTAAACTTGCCACAAAAAGAAAATTTTCAAGATATCAGTACTTTCAGCTTTAATAGATTAATAAGATACCTTAACAATGTCTTAAGAATGGGAAGAATTGTACAGGGAATGTTATACAAATTCAGTGATGCATATATAGAAAGAAAAATCGATCTTTCCAAAGAAATAATTCAGCAAGATGACAGGATAGATCTAATGGAAGCAGATTTAGAATACGAAAGTATAGTCTTACTTTCTTCGTACAATTTTACTGGTATTTATCTTAAATCTTGTTTTATAGGTTCGAGATTAATACAAAGATTTGAAAATATGGCTGATTTAATTGAGAAAAATTCAAAACTTAATATTGATATAATGAATAACCCTTATGTCATAAATACCGCTAATTTTGAAGATGTTATGGAAATTACTAAAGAAATTTTTTCATACGCTTTGTTGATGTTGTCTGACTTCATAAATATTGAAGCAAAAAAGTTAAAAACTAAAGAGACAGAAAATAATTTTTTTAAAAAAGCAAAGAATATTTGTATTGCGAATAAAGAAATAGACTCATTGATTAAAGCATACAAGTCTTATCTATACAAATTTAAAGAAAATTTCAAAGTAATTTCTTTCCATTTAGAAATATTAAACAATATTGAAACTTTTTCAGATCTGACAACAAACTTGTCCGAAGATATAATTTGGGCTTTAACAGGAGATCTATTCAAATGTCGAGAAAATGAAATGGAATTATTCTATTCTCTAGGAGAAGAATAAAATGAAAAAGCTCTTTAAATATGTTTCAAAAGAGTTTATACCTCCTTTCTTGATGGGAATAATAGCTTTTATTGTTTTTGTAAGTGTTGAACTATTGTACCAACTATCAGAAATAATAGTAAGAAACAACGTTGGTTTTTCAAAACTATTAGTTTTAATTTGGTACCATCTTCCTTACTTTATATCTATGGGGATTCCGGTAGGTGTTTTATTTGCCGTATTTTGGGTCGTTTCAAAACTTTCTTCTGCTAATGAAATAATAGCTTTGCAAACCTTGGGTATTCCCATGAAGAAATTTGTAATCCCTTTTGTTGTAATATCTTTAATTCTTTGTTTTTTTACTTTTGCTCTTTTTGATACTATAGTCCCTAAATCAAATTATAAAGCTAAAGAGGTTATGGCACTATACGTCTATCAAAGACCACAGGCACAAATTGAAGAAAATCAATTTGTCAATGTGGGAGATGGAAGGTATCTTTTTGTAAAACAATTAGATCGAGAAAACGGTATTCTATACGATGTTTTATTGTACGAAGTTGGAAAGAACTATACTACCGTTTTTAATGCTCAAGAAGCTCAAAAAGCCCCAGATGGTTGGTATATGAAAAATGGAAAAATGTTTAAAACCAATAAAGATGGCTTTTTAGATTTAGATGTTTCATTTGAGCAGCTTGAACTTGATATAGACCAAGAAGTTGAAGAATTTTTAAACCTTTCAAAAGGTGCTAATGAAATGACCTCAAAAGAATTGAAAGAAAAGATACAAACTTTTTCAAAATTAGGTTTGGATGTTTCAGGACTTGTTGTTTCTTATCAATCAAAATTTGCAAATTCTTTAGCTCCTCTTGTCATTTGTGTTTTAGGAATAGCTTTATCTTTGTTTTTAAATTTGTCAAGTAAGTCATGGAGTGTAATAATTACTTTTGTTCTTGTAATAATATATCAAGGATCAGGAGCATGGTTAAGTGCTTTAGGTAAAGAAAAAATTATCGATCCATTAATTGCAGCTTGGATACCAAACATCATATTTGGTGCCATTGGACTTTTTTTGTTTTTAATATTAGATACAAAGTTTTCTTATAAACTCTTAGAACCTTTAAGAAGAATATTGCCTTTAATTTTGATAATAATAGTTAGTATCTCGGCTTTTCCGAGTCCTGTTAATATAACTGCTGATTTTTTTTACTTGAGAGATAATTTATTGATCTTGGAAGATAACGTTTATGTCGTATACGAAGGGTCTATTATAAAATCAGATAGGGCTCAAGGAGAGTTAAAAAATGACGGAACCATAAAATCTGCAACATTTTATGGAAACGTAAATTATTTATATGAAGATATTTCAATCCAAGCATCTGAAATAACCGTGAATTTTGAAGAAGATTCTGTCGTTTTCTTAAATTCTTACACTGTTCAAAAATATCAAGGAGAAAAAGAAGTTAATATAAAAATATGGTCTGATAAAATAGAAAAACCAGTTGATGAAAATACTATTCAAGCTAAAGAAACTCGGTTAACCACTTGTGAAGAATGCGTAACATACTATTTTTCGGCTAAAAAAGTTGATATTTATCCAGGTTATTTTTTAATTGCAAGAGATTTAACCCTCAGCTTTTTTGGGGTTCCTGTTTTATATTTGCCTTTTTATTTTCAAACTCTATCACCAGATGAAGATGAACCATTCTCATTAACCTTTAATTACGGTGAAAATCAAATAGATATTACAACTGAGATTAATTATAAATTTGATAACGGATCAAAATTTCACTTTTCAAACACATCCACAAACAATTTAAAAACGGGTGCTTTTTATGATAGTTATGTTTTAAGATATGGTGTACCTTTTTTATCAGGAGAATTATTCTTTTTCTCAGAAATATTGAAATCTAACGGTAACCTAGGGCTGTATTATCAATTTTTTGAAGAGAAGAATAAAAAACCGGCAAAATTAGAGTTTAAAGTGAACCCCTATACAAATCAATCTCTTTTGTCGTTAAACATTCCCACACTAAAAACAAATTTGGGGGATCTAAAAAATATAAATTCGTATATTCAATGGAATGAAGATGGATTCGAAGATATACTATTTTTGAATTTGGAAACTCAAGCATTACAAAAAAGATATGGAAGATCTTTGTTATCTCTATCAAAACTAACATTTAATTCTCGTTCATATGGTGATATTTCAGACTTACCTTTTTCAGAAATATGGAACAACAAAGAAAATCACTTAGAATTAGCGGGAAAATATAATTTATACTCTGGTTTTGCTAATTCGTATGGTAATTTCAATTATAACTTTACAAATCAATCAACTACCACCACAAAGAATAGACTTAGTACTCAAAATACTTTCTCTTATAGAGATTCCTTGTTTGAATATCAAACAAACAATTTTAATTTAGATTTGAATATGCAAACAGGTTTAAGGTTTAATCATACAAGGGATTTTATCCCCAATGATGTTTATTCAGATGGAAAAACCTTATTTGAATATAGTCTAAAACCAGGTATAGATATAAATTTGTACAATTTCGATTTAGGAAATTCGTTAGAATATGTTAAAGTTTTAGAAAATTCCCTTACTCCAAGTGCAACTGATCAATTGAATTATAATGATTATATAGGATATTCTTTTTCCCTTTTTAACAACAACTTTTCAAATTATACCAAATTAAGTAGATCTTATAATTTACTCAATAAAACAGAGTTTCCTGAATTAAGTTCTTTAATCCTGGATAATCAAAGTCAAATAAAAATATTGGGATCTAATAATACATTATATACAAAGTCTTACTTTAACGTGGAAGATTCTGACAATATTTTCCTTGATAAGACAAGCGTAAGACTTACAAATACATTTACCAACTATACACATAGAAGTGAATTTGATGTTTTGCATCAAGAAGAAAAAAAGATCGAATACTTAAAAAATAGAGAAATTATTAGATATCAACGAAACAGATTGCAATTAGATTATAATTTATATATTCATGAAAAAACATTTGTAGATATCATTCCTGAAATTTCAACTAATTATACTTTTTATTATAACGATAATAAAATATTTGGAAATTTTGATATGAAGAATGAATACACTTTATACGATCTAAATTTAAACTTTTTGGAGAAAAATTCCGAATATTCATTTGGTTTAGATTTTCAGTATAGTCTTTCAGATTTTATAAAGTCAGGGTTTCAAATAATCAATAGAGATAAAAGTGAGTTTGCTTCAGCTTATTTCAACTATGACTTAAAAAACAACACTTGGGATTTCACAGAGTTTCAAATACAAAAACAAATAGTATGCTGGACTGTTAGATTTAATGCAAAATTTTCTGTATTGCCTCAACCTATGCTTACATCTTTTAGTTTTATGTTTTTTATTAACTACATTCCGGATAAAAACGTTACCTTCGGTAGTGAAGGAATAGAATTTGGACTCTTATAAATTAACTAATAATGGGAGAGATTTTGATGATCTTATATGGAAATGAAGAAAAAAAAGAAAGATTAGAAATGATAGCTAATAGAATTGAAAAATGTGAGAAATGTCCTCTATACCTATCAAGAACGAATACTGTTGCTGGTTCAGGAAATGTTGACTCGCCAATAATGTTTGTGGGTGAAGGTCCAGGGGCAGACGAAGATGCTATGGGTGAACCTTTTGTAGGCAAAGCCGGTCAATTGCTTGAAAAAATGTTGAAAGACTTAGCAAAATTGGAAAGAAAAGATGTGTTTATCACAAATATAGTAAAATGTCGTCCTCCGCAAAATAGAGTCCCAACAAGTGAAGAAATAGTCGCTTGTCAGTCTTATCTTGATGCTCAAATAATAACTATTAAACCTCAAGTTATAGTTACTCTTGGAAATACTCCTTTGAATTACTTCACAGGAAAAAGTAAAATAACAGAGGAAAGAGGACATTTTTTTGATTGGTATGGAAATATAAAAATTTTTGCAACTTTTCACCCCAGTTATTTGTTAAGAAATCAAAGCAGTTCTAAAGGTTCTCCAAAATGGTTTGCATACCTTGATATGAAAGCTATAGGAATCATGTATCGAGCTTTGATCCAAGGTAAGGCAGTAGAAGAAGTTATTCAAAAAATAGAGGAACAAATTAGGAGTTTGGAATCCTCTGGAGGGATTTAATTGAAACTTCTTTCATTAGAGATAGAAGGCTTTAAAAGTTTTGCGAAAAGGACTGTTTTTAACTTAGATAAAAATATTATAGCTATAGTTGGTCCCAACGGTTCAGGAAAATCGAATATCGTTGATGCTATAAGGTGGCTATTAGGAGAACAATCTCAGAAACAAATTAGAATTTCTGAAAAATCCGACATACTTTTCATTGGAAATAATGGACATGATTCATCAAATCAAGCGAAAGTTTCCTTAGTTTTAGAAGATAAAGAAAAAAAACTTGTTAAAATTTCAAAAGTTTTAGAAAAAGACTCGTCCAATAAATATTTTGTGAACAACAAATTGGTTACGCTAAAAGATTTGCAGAATGTCTTTGACAATGGACTGGGTAAAAATTTTTATTCAATAATCGGACAAGGGCAAATAGGAGAAATAGTAAATTCATCTGCTGAAAATATTAGAGACATAGTTTTAGACGCCTCTAATATCTCAAGATATCTTGAAAAAAAGAAGAATTCGTTGATTCTTTTAGAAAAGTCCCAAGAAAATTTAGAAAGAGTGAATGATTTATTATTTGTTATAGATAAAAGACTAAAATCGCTCGCAATTAGAGCTGGAAGAGCTAAAAAATATTTGGAATATGTGAATGAAATACAAAGAATCGGGAAAGTATATTTTGGCTCTTCTAAAATTTCACTTATTAAAGAGATAAAAGAACGTGAAATTCAATTAAATGATAATGAGCAAAAAATAAAAGAGTTACTGACAAAATTGTTCGAGGTTGAGAGAAATTATAGAAGTCTAAAAGACGAAATGGAGAATGTTGATGAAGAATTAACCAAAAACGGGGATCTTGTAGAAAGTTACAGAAAAAGGCTACAAAATATTGAAGATGAAAAAGAAAAATTAACTGAAGAACTTAATAATTATAATTCAAAACTTATGAATAAAAATTGGCAAAATACATCTTTAAAAGAAAATATAAGTTCTTTGGAAAAAAAGTTAAAAGAAACTGCCTCACAAGAAGAAGAATTCAAAAAGTTAAAAGAAAAAAAAGAAAAAGAGTTTTCTCTAAAAGAAGAAACTAAGAAAAAACTTATAAGTAATATAGAACTTTTAGAAAAAAAGATGAGAACTTTTCAATCAGATTTAAATACTTTAACTTTAAACATAAAATCTTTACAAGAAAAAATCAATGAATATGATAAAAAAACTTTAAACAACCAAAACAAAATTAATCTATTAAAAGAACAAAAAACCACTTTAGAAAATAGAAAGAAGAAAAATTTAGAAAAATTGCAAGAAATAGAAAATGAATTAATGCATACAAAAGATGCTCAAGCTAAATTTGAAACGTTATCTAAAAAAGAAACTGATGAGTTAAAAAACATAGAAGAAAAATATAAAAACTTATCTAAAGAATTAGATAATCTAATTCAAGAAGAAAAAAGTCTTCATTATTCTTATGAATCTTTGCAAAAACAAATTAATGAATATGAAGGATTTTCAGGGATAACTAAGGACTTTTTCAAAACTTTTAAAGACGACCCAAACGTAGTGGACGTAGTTGCTAATTTAATAGAAACAGATGAAAAATACGAAGAAGCTGTTTCAACCATCGCTGGTTCAAGATTACAAAATATTGTTATAAAGGACTCTAACCAAGCAAAAAAATATTTAAATCATCTAAAACAAAATAACAGCGGGAAAATTACCTTTTTACCTCTTGATTTATTAAAAACCAATTTGATATTGAAAGAAAAATATTTAAACGAACCTGGTACAATTGGATTTTTAATAAATCTGATAAACTTTGATGATAAATATAAAAAAGTTATGGAATATGTTTTTTCTAATGCTTTACTTGTTGATAACATTGAGACAGCAATTAATTTATCAAAAATGAATTATAATGGAAATATTGTGACTTTAAGCGGAGAATTAGTATCAAGTTACGGAGCAATAACCGGAGGAAAATCTAAATATGATTATTCTTCTACCCTTTTAAAAAGAAAAAGGGAACTTACTGAAACCGAAAAAAGACTTTTAGCAGTTAAAAGCGAATTGAAAAACAAGATATCAATCTTTGAAAGTTTAAAGGCAGAAATATCTAATAAAAAAGAAAAATTAGAAAAATTGAAAGATGATTTGAGAGATATCTTTGCAAAAAAAAGTATCCATGATTCTAATTTTAAAAATATAAAAGAGGACATTTTAGATATAACAAATCAATTAGAACAAATTGAAGAAAAACTTGTGAATTTTGAAGAGGAAAATAAACAGCAACTTCAGCAAATTAATGTTATGAACAATGAACTTGCTAAAAGTCAAGAAGAATACTCCAAAATTCAAGAAGAATTCAAAAAAACAACTGAAGAAGTTGCTAAGGGAAAAAGAACTTTGGAAGATCTCGAAAAAGAATTATTGAGCGATTCTATGGAATTGAAAAGTTTAAAAGAAAAATATGATTTTTATCAATCTCAAAAAATAAATTTATCCAAGGAATTAGAGACGCTTAAAGAACAAATTGAACAATCTACTACAGAATCCATCAGAATAGAGGAAGAAGTCAAAAAAATTAGAGCGACTCTTCTTCAAATAGAACAAGAAAAAACATTTTTAAATGATGAAATAACAAAGTTATTTGATATTATGAAGAAAAGTAGAAGTGGAAAGTATAATAAATCTCAAGATTTGGAAAAATATGAAAACGAAAGAAACAAACTTAAAGAAATGGTGAATGAATTAAGAAGTAAAAACCAAAAGATAGAGTTTGAAATAAAAGAAACAGAACATAAGATAGAATTTCTTAAAGAAAAAGCCCGAAATCTTGATATAAACGAAAATGAATTTGAATTAAAAGAATTACTTGAAAGCGATATAAAGGCTTTAGAAAATAGAATTAAAGATTTAGAAGAATCTCTCAGAAAACTTGGATCCGTTGATTTGACAGTATTAAACGAATATGAAGAAGTAGAAAAAGAATATGAAGAAAATAGGAAAAACAAAGAAGATATTTTAAATTCAATAAATTCTCTAAAAAATTCTATTTTAAAACTTGATGAAGAAGCGGAAACACAGTATAGTAAATTTTTTGAAGAATTGAATAAAGAGTTTGGACATTTTATTTCAAAACTTTTCAGTAATGGATTTGGTGAGCTAAAACAAATAGGTGAAGGTAAATCATTTGAAAAAGGGATACAAATATCCGTTAAAAAGGCTGGAAGAAACTTCCAAAAGTTGTCTCTTTTTTCCGGTGGAGAAAAAGCCTTAATAGCTATTGCTTTTTTGTTTGCATTAATGAATTTAAATCCAAGCCCTTTTTATATCTTAGATGAAATTGATGCGCCATTAGATGATATAAATGCTTCTAAGATTGCTGACCTAATAGTTGAAAATGCTCAAAAATCACAATTTTTAATAATAACTCACAATAAATTGGTTATGGAAATTGCAGAAGTTTTTTATGGAATAACAATGAGAGATGGTATAACCTTTGTAGTTCCTGTCGATTTTAAGGAGCTTGAAAGATGAAATTTATAATAGAAGTTGAGGTTGGAAGTATTGTTGTTTTTATAGAAAACACTAAAATTACAAAAGTACATCTTAAGAATGAAAAACTCGGAAATAAATTTGATAAGTATACAAAAACATATTTTGAGCTTTTGTATAATTTTTTATTTGGAGATTTGGAAAGAGTTCCGGAAGAATTCTTTGTTTTACCGGGTAAGACTGTTTTCGCAAAAAAAGTATACCAAGAGCTTTATAATACAAAAAAAGGTTGTGTGTTAACATATAAAGAATTGGCTATTAGATCTGAGAATCCCAAAGCTTATAGAGCTGTAGGGTCACTTATGAAAAATAATCCTTTGCCTATAATTATTCCTTGCCATAGAGTAATTAAGAGCGATGGAAATATTGGAAATTATTCGTCAGGAGTTGCATGGAAAATTTTTTTGTTAAATATTGAAAAACGACATAATTATAGAAAAGAAGGTGAAAAAATATATGTCTCAAAATAATTCTGCAAAAAGATTACACCCTAACCTTTTTAAGGTACCTATTGACAAAGTTAGAATGGGGTACTACACAGACAAATATTTTACAAGGTATGTTGAGGTTCTTAAAAAGGACAACAGAAAGGTCAATGTAACTTACCAATTTTTTCCTCGGAGTGATTGTGTAGTTGTAGGAATAGATGAAGCATTAGCTATTTTAAGATTTGGTACAGGTTACTATAAAGATGAAAAAAAAGCAGTTGAATTATTTAATGAAATTTTAAGAATAGAAAAAGCTATACAAGATGCTTCTACCAGGATGGACAAAGAAGAGTTGCTAAGATTAACTTCACAAAAATGGGATTTAAGAATGCTTTTAAATAATCTATGGGTTGATAAATGGGATGAAATAGAGATCTTATCTCTTTTTGATGGAGACGAAGCAAAAAATATGGAACCTGTTTTTGTTATTCAAGGGAATCCCGCTTTTTTTGGGCATCTTGAAACACTTTTATTAGGAGTAATGGCAAGAGCAACAAGCACCGCGACAGCTGTCAAAAAAGTTGTTAGAGCGTCAAGAGGTAAACCTATTTTATTTTTTAGTGCTCGATTCGATCATTTCTGGGTTCAAACCACCGACGGTTATGCTGCACTAAAAGCTGGTGCTTTTGGTGTTTCAACAGATGCAAACGCAGACTACTGGGGTGTTGAATCCTTAGGAACCATTCCTCATGCTTTAATTGCAGCATACAACGGTAGTACTTCACAAGCAGCTATTGTATTTGACAAATATATTGATGAGCATGTTAATAGGATGGTACTTGTAGACTGGAATAATGATGTAATAGGAACTACCATTGAAGTAACAAAAAATTTCTACGAATATGTCTATGGAAAAAAACCAGATGTTGAATCGGGAGAATTAGAAAAAATTATTGGAGAAGGGAAAAATAAAATTTGGGCTGTCAGGTTTGACACTGCAGGTAATCTTAGAGATAAATCTGTTGTTCCTAAGGATAGATCTTCATTAGGTGTTAATCCAGAAATGGTCTGGAGAGCGCGAACAGAATTTGATAAATTAGGAATGAAAAATTTAAAAATAATGGTTTCTGGGGGCTTTGACGAAGAAAAAATAGACCTTTTTGAGACATTACAAGTACCGGTAGATCTATATGGTGTTGGTTCTTCTTTGTTGAAGAAAAAAGTAGATTTTACGGCCGATATAGTTGAAGTTGATGGAAACCCTTGTGCTAAAGTTGGTAGAAAAAAAGGTGATTATTCGAGACTGACCACAGTACCGAAAAACTACTGGGACTAAATGGAGGTAATGTATGTTTCCTATAACGTTGTTTTTAAGTCATTTTGTTTCTGATTTTGCTTTTTCTAATGTTTATTCAAAAAAATTTTTAGATCGAACTAATTACTATAAACATTTAATTTGGCTTATTTTGGTTTTTTTAGCTTTTAATTTTGATATGCTTAAAGGATGGGGTCTTTTGATAGTACCTCTTTCTATTATTTTACACATGGCTTTTGATTTATTTAGAATTAACACCAAACAAACCAAACTTTTGCATGAATTACTGTTTTTAGCTATTTTCCTTTTTCTTTCTTATATTTTTAAACCTTTTTTTCAAAATTCTTATTTAACCACAATTTTTCAATTATACATAGTTGGTATGGTGACTACTACCAGTTTTGGTAGTTATCTTTTTAGAACTTTCAACATCCTTGGTAAAGAAGAAAAAGATACAATAGGTGGCTCCGAAAGATTGGCAATTTATATTTTTGCTTTATCTCGAAATTATCTCTGGGTTTTAATAGCTGTTGCTGCTGGATTAGCTTACAAATTTTTATTTGTAAAAAAGATAAATTATAAAGAAATGGTATTTTCACCTATTTACGGTGTAGTAGTTTCTTACCTGTGGTATCTTTTAATGATAATTTTGTTTTAGCTTATCTCATGAAAACAAGGTGAATATCTTATGAATAAAAGAAAAAGAGATGTCTATTATTGGCAGGAAAGAATTTTTTTAAAGAACATGGACGTACAATGGCAAGAAAGCACCGTTTTTAAAATTGCAGACGAAAAAGGTATCGAAGGAATAGGTGCAGCTACACCAAATAACTACTTCGGAGAAACCTTTAAAACTACAATGGCAGTTATCGAACACCTTAGGGATTTAATCGAAAATGAAAATGAAATAAATAAAATACAAAATGTTGAAGATAAAATGAGTAAAGCTATTAAAAGAGATAATGCAGCAAAAACGGTAGTAAATTTGGCAATTTGTGATTACATAAACAAAAAATATGGATTCGATATTGTCGACATTCTTTTTCCAGTTGATCAAAAAGAATTTCAAGAAAAACTTTTCAGAGTATTTTGGAAAGAAAATTTGAATATTACAGATATTATTGATAACTATTATAATAAAGATTATATATTGAAAATAGAATTTTTGGAAAAACCTACAATACAGGATTTTTTCAATCTTTCTCAAATTTTAATAGGAAAAAAAATCTGGCTTGACCTTAAAGGGTTATTTAATTTTCATGAATTGAATAAGATTTTGGAAATACTTAAAGATGTAAAAATTGTGTCTTTAGAGCAGCCTTTGGAAAGAAACAAAGAATCAAAAATAATGGGATTTTTAGAAAAATATCAAATATTTTGGGATGAATCAATAGAATCAGAAAATGATATTTTACGGTTATATAATATGTGTAATGGTGTGGTTTTGGATATAACAAAAGTCGGAGGTATTTTAAACATGAAAAAATTATTTGATTTATCAAATTCTTTAAACCTTCAAACTGTTATTTCTTCAAGATTAGAACATAGTATTAATATTTATTGGTCAAATAAAATCAAAAATGCTTTTGATTTTATTGATTTAAACTTTGAACATTATATTAAATAAAAGAGCGGTCTAACCGCTCTTTTTTATTTTTTTACATTATTTATTCTTGTTCGTCACCTTGACCCGTTGGACTTGTAGTAGCTCCAGGATTCTGATTTTGATAAAAATATTGACCAATTTTCATTACTTCTTGCTGTAACTCATCCATTAAAATTTTTATCTTTCCAAGGTTATCTTCTTCTAAAGCTTCTCTTAAATCTCGAATTTTTGATTCCAAAGTTGCTTTTAAATCTTCAGGAATTTTGTCTCCATTCTCTTTCAAAACTTTTTCTGTTTGATATATTAAATCATCTGCTTGATTCTTTAACTCAACCTTTTCTCTGAGTTTTTTATCTTGTTCTTCGTATTCTCGAGCTTCTTTTATCATTTTATCAATTTGATCTTTACTCAATTTTTGTCTTCCAGTCACTACCATTGATTGTTGTTTTTGAGTTCCCAAATCCTTAGCTGATACGTTTACTATTCCATTTGTATCTATGTCAAAAGTAACTTCTATTTGTGGCACCCCTCTTGGCGCAGGTGGAATACCGGTAAGTTTAAAACTACCTAAAAAGAAATTATCCTGAGCAAGTGGTCTTTCTCCTTGATATACTCTTATTTCTACTTCTGTTTGGCCATCAACAGCTGTTGTGAATACCTTAGATTTTTTTACAGGAATCTTTGTATTCCTTGAAATAATGACTTCCATCAAGCCACCTTTTACTTCTACTCCTAAGGACAATGGAGTAACATCAACTAAAACCAATTCTCTATCAGTTTCACCCGTCATAATAGAAGCTTGAACAGCTGCACCAATAGCAACCGCTTCATCTGGGTTAACACTTTTAGAAGGTTCCTTCCCAAAGTAATCAGTTACTAATTTTTGAACACACGGAATTCTCGTTGATCCTCCTACTAACAAAACCGCATCAATGTCGTCAGGAGTTAGTTTAGCATCTCTCATAGCATTTTCTATTGGACCTTTTGTTGATTCCACCAAATCTCTTATGAGTTCCTCAAATTTTGCCCTTGTTAATTTCTTTTCTAAATGAACCGGCTGTCCATCGACAACAGTTATAAAAGGTAAATTAATCTCTGTTTCTAATTTACTAGAAAGTTCTATTTTTGCTGTTTCGGCAGCTTCTTTTAATCTTTGAAGCGCTTGTTTATCCTTTTTCAGATCAACGTTGTATTCTTTTTGAAATTCATTTGCTAACCAATCTATTATTCTTTGATCAAAATCGTCTCCACCTAAATGATTGTTTCCAGATGTTGATATAACTTCTATAATATCGTCTCCGATTTCTAATATAGAAACATCAAAAGTTCCTCCACCTAAATCGTAAACTACAATTTTCCTCTCATCTTTCGATCTATCTAATCCGAAGGCTATTGAAGCAGCTGTAGGTTCATTGATAATTCTTAAAACTTGCAATCCTGCTATTTCTCCAGCCTCTTTGGTGGCTTGCCTTTGGGCATCGTTAAAGTAAGCAGGTACTGTTATAACAGCTTTTTTAATTTTACCCCCCAAATATTCTTCTGCATCTTTTACTAATTTCTTTAATATAAAAGCACTTATCTGTTGAGGAGTGTATACTTTATCATCTATTTTAATTGTATAATCACTACCCATGTACCTTTTTATAGATCTTACAGTTCTTTCAGAATTCAATATAGCTTGTCTTTTTGCAGGTTCTCCCACCAATATTTGCCCATCTTTTGTAAAAGAAACTATTGAAGGAGTTGTTCTTTTACCTTCGGCATTTGGGATTACTTCAACATTACCATCTGGTTTTACCCATGCAATTGCTGAAAAAGTCGTTCCTAAATCTATTCCGACAACGTATTCTTTATCACTCATATTCATACCTCCTCTATACAACTTTTATTACTAACTTTAAAAATTTCGAAACTCGAATTCTATAAATGTTTTAAATTTTATTTTTTCCAAAATACCTTCAATATTCTGATTTTGACCAATTGACTATTTCTTTAGCTTCTTAGATATTTTTACCAAAAGAATGAGAGGAGAACTCTGACCTGGATCTCTTTAAAATTCAAAATCTTTGTTTTTAGAAAATCCTTAATTTTAACGTCTCTAAAAACTTCTATCAGGTACTTTGAAATGTATAAAATCAACATTCAATTTTTTTTGGGTGTAAATTTTATAAAATATCTTTTCCATTTCACTTTTGAACTACTATCTTTGATTTCTAACTTTCTAATTTATATTATACTTTAAAAAGTCTAAATTTTCAAGCAAATATTATAAAAAAGTAATTACACTAAAATCATTTTTTTATTAATATTTCACTATATATAAATGTAAATGAAAATAAACTGTATATCACTCTTAAGTTAAGAGTGAAAATAATAAATAGGTTTTCTATCTTTGAATAAATCATTGTATTTATTTATTTCTTTAATGCGAGCGTTATATTCGTTTGCTTCTATTGTTTCAATACAATCTCCCTCTTCTGGTAATCTAAGAATAACTTCACCACTTGGTGAAGTTATCTGACTTTTACCAGTAAATGAATATTCTAAATTACCGTTCTTCTCATTGCCCCAAATATTTGAAGTAGCAATATAAACCTTATTTTCTAAAGATCTTATTTTATTTGCCTCTTGGCAGTATGGCATAACAAGATTCGCCGGATGAAAAATTATATCGGCACCCAATAAGGCAAGAGTTCTAAAAGATTCCGGAAAGTACCAATCAAAACAAATAGCTAAACCCACTTTTACCCCTTCAATCTCTGTTACCCAAAATCCTGTATTACCAGGTTCGAAAAAAAGTTTTTCTTTGTAAAACAGATGAGTTTTTCTATATATTTTAAAACTGCCTTCTTTAGTAATAAGAATTGCTGAATTAAAAAAATTTCCCTCTATCTTTTCATTAAAACCATAAACAATATTTATTCCATAGTCTTTTGAAAATTCTCTAAAAGTATTAAAAGCATATCCTTTATCTTCAAGTGGCGATTCAAATGTTTTTTCTAATTCTTCTTTTGAAGAATAAGCATAACCTGTAAAAGCTAATTCAGGAAAAACTATAAAATCGGTTTCTACATCTTTTACCAAATTAATAACATATTCAACGTTTCTTTCAATATTAAAAAGTTCCGGTCTGTATTGAACTACTGATACTTTAAACATTTACATCACTCTCACTTTAATAAGAATTAAGTATTCTTTTTTCTGTGATAACTAAATCAACTTTTAAATCATTTTCATGCTTAATAAAAGATTCAACTAATTGAAAATCAAAAATGGTTCCTATTAAAAAGGTTTTTTTGTTTTCTTGAAAATATCTATCATAATATCCTCCACCATAACCAATTCTATATTTTTGAAAATCATAAGCTATTGCTGGAATAACATAAATATCAATTAATGAAGAAAAATCATCAGTAACGGGTTCAGGAATATTGAAATTGCTTTTTTTTAAATTATCCAAACTGTCTACTTTAGCCATAAACATCTTTTTACCGATGATTTTTGGTAAATAAACATACTTGGAATTTTCTAAAAGTTCCTCTATAGCAGGAATAATGTCAACTTCCTTATTTATAGGATAATACAATGCTATAGAAGAAAAACTTATTTTATAAAGTATATTTTTTAGCTTTTTTACTATAATTTGAGAAAAATTAACGTAACTTCCGTTATCTAAATTTTTTCTCTTTTCAATCATAATTTTTCTTATTTCCTCTTTTGTAATAATATCACTCCTAATATATTAATTATTTTTTAAAGTCGATATTTATAACTAAATTCAAAAAATAGTTGACTGATAAAATTTCTTCATCAAATATGTTTTGTGATATCATAGTTAAGAAGGATTAGAGTTATGAAGACATTTTTATAAATTTTAAACTTAGAATATCAATAAAATCTAAGTCTTAGAATCTCTAAAGTGGTTTAAAAATCTAAAATACGGAGGTAAAGATGAGTTATATACTTACTTTAATTTCTGGAATTTTAACAGGTTTAGCAATGCCGGGGAATTTGTTTTCTTTTTTAATTTGGGTTTCTTTAATCTTTTTTTTAAGAAACATGGCTTATTCAAAAACTCATTACGAAAGGTTATTTCATACTTTAATTTATTCTTCCTCCATGCTTGTTACAACTCTTTGGTGGTTACTTCCGACATTATCAAAAAATATACCTCAAGTGTTAAAAAGCTATCCTCCTATTATAGGGTTCTTTGGTTTTGTAGGTATGATCATTCTTTTGATGATACCTTACTTGTTAATATGGATTTTGTCAGAACTTTATCATAGGAAGGATAGAAAATATAATTATTTTTCTTTAGTTTTATTCTATTCTTTTGCTTACACATGTACCGAAGTATTAAGAGAATTTGGAGATTTGGCTTTTATGGGAGGAAATTTGGGGTACGCTTTATTTGACCATTTGGGTTTATTACAGTTAAGTTCATTCGTTGGAAGTACCGGACTTACTTTTTTGATAGTTTTCGTAAACTCCATAATCGCCTTTGATAAATCCCGGGATAAAACTTTTAAAATATTTATTATCTTTTCATCCATATATATTTTAAACTTTGCTATTATACGATATTTACCTCCAATCAATAATACAAACGATTCAATAAAAATAGGAGTTGTCCAAACGAATATTCCACAAGAAATAAAATACTCATCTAATACCCAACAAAATTATTACGATTTTTCCTCAAAAACCCAATCGTTTATAAACAAAGACATTGATTTACTTGTATTTCCCGAATCTACTTTTCTTGAAGATGTTTCAAACTCTGAAATTAACAATTTAATAAAAGTAGATATTCAAAATTTATATACGCCTGTAATTATAGGTCATCCTCGAATAGATAAGGATAAAGTTTACAACTCTGCCTGGTTATACAACGAATACGGAGAAATTATATCAGTTTATGACAAAGTAAAATTAACTCCATTTGCCGAATTTTTACCTTATGAATCGATCTTTGGAAATTTTGACGCTTTTAAACTTTTAAGATATTATACACCCGGAGAAAGTTATAACCATTTTTCTATAAACGATATGAATGTTGGAGTTCAAATTTGTTTTGAAACATATTTTCCGGAAGTTTCTATCAACCAAGCAAAAAATGGTTCTGAATTTTTTATAGCGATAACTAATGATGGTTGGTTTAAAAACAAAACAGGTCTTATTCAACATTTTACACAAGGAGTGTTTAGAGCAGTAGAAACACGCCGGGATTTTATTCAGGTATCCAATACAGGTATCACAGGTTCAATTGATAGATTCGGCAGAATAACCAATATGTTTGAACCAAAACAAGAAAAAACAGGAATACTTTTCGTAAATTTAAATGATAACCTCTCTTTCTATTCTAAAGCCTCTGATATTATAAAAATATTATTTTTCTTAGGAGCTTTACTTTTAGCTATAATTTGATTTTAATATCCATATTCTAAATCGACTATATCCTTAGGTTTTCCAGTTTCTAAGAAAGCCATAATATTTTTGATTGTCTCATCAATACTATATTTTGTTGCATCTGTATTATAACCTCCGACATGCGGAGATAAAACAACATTTTTTAATGCTGTTATTGGATAGTTTGAAGGTAATGTTGCTGGTTTTTCTATTGTTGGATAATTGTACCATACATCTATAGCTGCACCTGCTATTTTATTATTAACTAAAGCTTCATACAGTGCTTTTTGGTTTATTACATCTCCCCTTCCAACATTTATTAGATATTTATTTTCCATTATATCAAATATGCGTTCCCCAATTAAACCTTTTGTGTATTTAGATAAGGGTAAAGTCACAAAAATAATTTCGCTTTTTTTAATAACATATTCCAATTCCGAACTAATTTCATCAACATTTTCGATTTTTTCGCTTGTATTCCTTTTATATCCAATAACTTTACAGTCAAAACCTTTTAACATTGATGCCAAATGTTTTCCAATATTACCCAAACCCAATATTCCACAAGTTTTATTTTGTATAGACACCCAAGAATTTTTTACTGATTCTCCTGCACTGAATCCATGCCAAATCCCTCTTTCTAAATCTTTATGATATTCAACAATTTTTCCCAAAAGAGATAAAGCAAGAACCAACGCTCTTTCAGCAACAATGCGGGCATTTCCATGACTGTTTGAAACAAGAATATTTTTTTCTTTTAGCCTTTCTAATGGCAATTGATTTACACCAGCATAAGGAACAAATATAACCTTTAAATTTTTCGCCTTTTCTAATAGACTTTCAGTGAGATTATCTCCATATACTAAAGCATCGACTTTATCAATAATATCGTTTAAATCTTTTACATTTTCCCAATCAATAAATTCCACTTGTGGAAATATCTTTTTTGTTTCGATAATTTTATCCTTCCAATATGAATTTAACTTGTTCATAAATAGTATCTTCATTTTTTCCCCTTCCTTATGAATCATTACTACCGTAATGAATCCAAAAACTTATCTTTCAAAAATCTTTATTTCTAAAGCGAACATATAATACTTATTTATTTTCAAATAAGACTATATATATTAGCTATTTAATTTTACCACAAAAATAATCGGAGTTAAAAGTAACTAAAAGTTTTTCTTAAAGTATAAGACACTTAATTGTTAATATTTTTTATAAATAACAGTTATAATTTTACATAAATATGTTATTATAATATTGAAAATAATAATTAATATATAAAAACAGAAAAGGAGTGATTATGATGGAAAAAAGTAGAAATATTAATTTGAATATAGGTTTAAATGAAAATGCAAGAGAAGAAATTTCAAAAGCTTTGAACGTTTATCTTTCTAATTTACAAATACTTTATGCAAAGCTTCATAATTTACATTGGAATGTTGAAGGCCAAAATTTCTTTAAAATACATGAGAAACTCGAAGAATTCTATGATGCAACTTCTGAACAAATAGATGAAGTTGCTGAAAGAATACTTAGCTTAGGCTACAGACCTTTGGTAAAACTCAGCGAATACTCTGAAAACTCAGATTTAAAAGAAATAGAAAGCAGAGCTTATGATGGATCAGAGACACTTGAGGTAGTATTAGAAGACTTTACTACTTTAATAAATGAAACAAGAAAAATTATAAAATTAGCTCAAGAAAAAGGCGATGAGGGTACGGCAGATATGTTAATCGGTTATTTAAAGGAATACGAAAAGAACTCGTGGATGTTAAGAGCCATGTTGTCTTAAGTATTAACTAACAAAAAAGCGGCTAAAGCCGCTTTTTTGTTATGAGTTTTGAACTTTAGAGAGTATAGCAAAATCTTCTTTGAGAGAGATATATATTTTTTTATAAATCTCATAATAATTGTCATATATTTCTGTTTCTTTATAATTTGGTTCAATAATTTCTTTAAATTTTATCCATTTTAAAACATCTTCAACTTTTTCCCCTTCTCCTAATGCTGCTAACATTGCTGCTCCATATGCACCACCTTCATCTATTTCAGGTAATTTTACCGGCATTTTAAAGTTCGTGGCAACTATTTTTGCCCACGTCTTATTTTTTGCTCCTCCACCTACTATTCTCATATCTTTAATTATTGTTTTTCCTTTTATTAACTCATAAGAATCTCTTAATCCAAAAGTTATTCCTTCCATTGTTGCTCTCAAGATATCATTCTCATTGTTAAGCGAAGATATCCCAAAAAACACTCCTCTCGCATTTGGATCTCTATGCGGTGTTCTTTCTCCATTTAAATACGGT